>JBLHHD010000439.1:0-3601 GCA_047614605.1 Alteromonadaceae bacterium | reverse complement strand
AAGGGGGTTTAAGTAGAGGTAAAAGTGAGATTATTACGCATAACTTTTATGAAAAATATGTTTTAAATCAGTGAGATATGGTTAGACCAACCGTTGTTTGCGCACATAGCCACAGAGGCATAGAGAACACAGAGGAAAAAAGACGATATAAGAAATGCTTATCGCTTTTAGGTTCAAGTGGTTTTTTTTATTTTTGGCTTTTGCGCTTCTCCGTGTCTTCTGTGCCTCTGTGGTTATATTTTAAAAAGAATAGTGGCACTAGGTTAAAGTGGACACAAATAGGGATTTAACAACATTTAATTGAATCCAACAGCAATAATTTTCAATATATACAAGGTGTTATAGTTGTGTTTCTAAATCTAATCAATTACCTCTCTAGGAGCCTGTCCGAGAATGAGACTCGACTGAGTAAAATCTGAATTTGGCTATTTTACGCGCATTCCCAGTTAAATAGTAAACCATTCGCCTGAAAAAACCGCGAAAACTATCTCAAACCAGCTTTCCAACCCCGAAGTAGCTTTATGGCACTTGTCCATGTCGCATCATAAAATGGTGGCTTCCAGAGGCAGCACCCCGTCGCCCTACTCGTGTACAGTCTTTACGAGGCTAAATCACTTTAACAAATTTGTTTACGGCCTACTGTCTTACGCACATCGTACTTAACATTTAGAGTTACCTGCCGCCTGCCCGATAATTGCTATCCGGTGGTTGACCAACCTTGCCGGAGCGGGGATCACACCCGCTGGAATTAATGACCTTGCCCGGCCCTACGCCGCCGTGCCTCTGGGTACTATTCCGTGTGGATCGCTCTTGATTTTGCTCTTGCCCTAGCTTTTGACCTTGCTTTGCTCTTCCCCTTTTGCCCAAATCTCCCCTCACAATAGTTAAAATTAACCGCCTGCGGTATACTCTGGAACTTCTAACTCAGGCTGCATACAAAAAGGTAATCTCATTGGCTATTGAACACAGTGATCTATTGACCGTTTTAACCGAGCTGAACTGTCGCTCCAATTACAAAATCCACAAAATAGCCGAGTACATGCTGCCACAGATTAAAGAGGCGTTTTATCTGCAACATGAAGGCCGTTATCCGCAATTAATCATTCGCCCAGCCTTTGAAGTCTTTTTGCCTGAATTTACCGCAATAAAAGGGGTTCATGCCAAAGATAATTACTATCACAGCGCCCAAATGACCCGCTTCCCGACCCGTCAACACAAGCTGCAAAGTGAGGTGCATTATGGTCTGGCTTTTTCTTTTGACGGGGCAAAAGCGGTAAAAATGTTTATTCGTCAGTTGGTCAGCATCGTCAACCCTGAGCCTAAGGCTTAGCCCTTAAAACCAGCAAAAGTGGGTTACCGGGTAACTTTGAATAAAGAGAGCTATCACCTTGATTAAACAACATGAAGCTGCTGAACAACTCGCCGACACGGGAGTCTGGTTGGCTCAACGCAACTGGGTGCCTGCCACTGGCGGCAATTTTTCGATTCGACTGGCCAGCGAACAGTGCCTGATCAGCGCATCGGGCAAAGATAAAGGCAAACTTACCGCCGATGACTGTCTGCACATTCAATGGCAAGGTAACCAATTAACCTGTCAGGGCAAGCCCTCAGACGAAACCCTGCTGCATACCCGCGTTTATGACCTCGATAGCAACGCAGGAGCCGTCTTGCACACCCATTCTGTAGCAGCCACCGTACTCGGTCGTCTTTGTAGCGCACAGCACATCGAATTTAACGGTTACGAAATGCAAAAATCAATTACTGGTCAGCGCTCCCATGAGCAAACCTTGTTATTGCCAGTAATGGACAACAATCAAGATATAACTGCATTGGCGCAATCGCTCGAAAGCCGTTATAAAGATGAAGTATTTAATTATGCTTTTTTGGTCAGAGGTCATGGCTTATATGTTTGGGGCAACGACTTAACTATGGCAAAACGTCACATCGAAGGCTGGGAATTTTTGATGGCCTGTGAACTTGAACGATTAAGAATAGGACAGCCCTATGTCAGCTAATACCTCTACAAACACTTCAAATAAAAACACAGCAGCCACAATAAAAACCGTGGTTTTAGATATCGAAGGCACCACCACTGATATTAAATTTGTCCATCAGGTATTGTTTCCCTTTGCTCGCAAATACTTAAGAAGCTACCTGCAATCGCACCAAAAAATCCCTGAGGTTGCAGCGGTTATTAGTGACGTTAAAAAAGAGCTAAATGATGATGCTTCATTAACCCAGGTGATTGACCTATTAACCCAGTGGATTGATGAAGACAAAAAAGCCACCCCGCTAAAAACCTTACAAGGGCTGATTTGGCAACAGGGTTATCTCAGTGGCGAACTTAAAAGCCACCTTTACGACGATGTTTTACCAGCCATGCAGCAGTGGCATGAACAAGGTATTGGATTAGCGATTTACAGCTCAGGCTCAGTAGGTGCGCAAAAGCTGTTATTTGGTTACACCGAATCGGGCGATTTAACCCCCCTGCTCAGCCATTATTTTGATACTAATGTCGGTCATAAACAAACCATGCAAGCCTACATAAACATCACCAAACAACTGGCCCAAGCGCCAGATGAACTGGTATTTTTATCCGATGTGGTTGGCGAGCTTGATGCTGCAAAAGCCGCCGGATTACGCACCATTCAGCTGCATCGCGACGGTCAACCCACCGGCCAGCACAGCATCGTTAACAGCTTCGCACAAATCAGTCTGTCAGCACCTAACTTATCAACTCTTAACCTTTCAGCACCTAACCTATTAACAACGGGAGAACACTCATGAGCCAGCTAACGGTTTATGCTGTTGATCAAAAACAGAAACCTTTACTAGTCACCACCGACTTTACCGCCATCCAACAAACCCTCGAAGAAGTAGGCATTGTAGTTGAACGTTGGCAACCTGCCGTTACCGTTGAAGCGGGTGATGATGCCGAGCAGATTTTAACTGCGTTTGACGAACAAATCAGCGAGCTAAAACAACGCGGTGGTTACCAGCAAGCCGATGTAATAAGCCTCGATCCTAAACACCCGGATAGAGTCGCCTTACGCAAGAAGTTTTTGGCTGAACACATCCACAACGAAGATGAAGTGCGTTTTTTTGTCGCAGGCCAAGGGTTATTTTGTTTGCACATTGGCGAGAATGTTTATCAGTTATTATGCGAGAAAAACGATTTAATCAACGTGCCCGCCAAGACCAAACACTGGTTTGACATGGGCCCAGAGCCAAACTTTGTCGCCGTACGGTTATTTATCAACCCTGAAGGTTGGGTAGCCGAACTTACCGGTAATGATATTGCAAAAGATTTTCCGCTGTTGTAATTTCAATAATCCTATAATTAATTAATACCCACATCAACAACTAAAAGCTTAATACTTTACTTGTTGATGTGATCAACATTGTTGCCCGGAACCTGCAAAAGAGAGGAGTCGAATGGCAAAGAAGATCGCATGCACAAGAGCAAAATCGGCGACAGCAAGCAGCCTGAACGAAAATAATTACAAACGGTGAGATACACGACGAAGTGTAGGGTTACCATAAACCGAATAATAATCCTAACGGGGAGGTGGTCTTAGTATTGAAACGGTTCTCAAATAAA
>JBLHHD010000438.1:0-3609 GCA_047614605.1 Alteromonadaceae bacterium | reverse complement strand
TGTCAAAAAGCCAGATTATCCAGAGATCCACGTTTTGATGGTAAATTTTTTACCGCCGTCAAAACCACGGGTATCTATTGCCGTACCATTTGCCCGGTAAATCCGCCCAAAGAACAAAACGTGGTCTATTTTGCTTCGGCTATCGAATGTGCCAATGCTGGGTTTCGCCCTTGTTTACGCTGCCGTCCAGACAGTGCACCAAATTCACCTGCCTGGAAAGGCGTTAACGCCACCCTCGACAGAGCCATACGTTTAATTGATGAGGGAGCATTGCAAGAAAACTCGTTAACTCAACTGTCTGAGCGATTGGGGATCACCGACCGTTATTTACGTCAATTGTTCAATCAGCATCTGGGCGTATCACCCAAATCTTATGCCCTTTATCAGCAATGTTTATTTGCCAAACAGTTGTTACATCAAACCAAATTACCCATCACCCAAGTGGCTTTAGCGAGTGGTTTTGACAGTGTGCGACGCTTTAATGATTGCTTTAAAAGTCAGTTAAAATTAACGCCGTCTCAAATGCGCAAGTCGGATGAAGAACAAGCCAATACGCTAACCCTCACCATTTATTATCGCCCGCCTTTTGACTGGCCGCTGATGCAAGGTATTTTAGCTGGCAGAGCCATTGCTGGGCTTGAGTGGTGTGATGACAATAGCTATGGCCGCACCTTTAACTGGCTCGGTTGTGTTGGCCGCTTTACCGCCGTACATAATGTCAATAAAAACAGCTTTGCGGTGACCATCGACTTATCTGATGTAAAATGTTTAAAAGCTATCGTCAATAATATTCGCCGAATTTTAGATGTCGACGTTGATATGCAAGCGGTAGAGCAAGACTTGCAACACTCTTTACCAGCTGACTTTGCGTTTAAATCGGGCGTCAGAGTCCCCGGCATCTGGGATATGTTTGAAGCGGGGATCAGAGCAATTTTAGGCCAGCAAATATCCGTGGTCGCCGCACGTAACCTGGTCACCACGGTGGTCAGTGAATTGGGTGAGCAACACGGACAACACTATTTGTTTCCAACTCCTGAGACCATCAGCAACAGCGAGCTGGATTTTTTAAGAATTCCCGGTTCGCGTAAACAGACACTACGCAACCTTGCGCAACACTATGTTAGCCATGAAAACCCCAACGAACCGGAGCCTTGGCTAAAACTCAAAGGCATAGGCCCGTGGACCGTCGATTATGCCCAAATGCGTGGATTAAGCGATCCCGATATCTTTTTAGGCGGCGACTTAGGCGTTAAAAAAGCCTTGGGTAAATCACCCGGCACGGATAGCGCAAAATTTGACTCAGCGCAGGCTTCTCCATGGCGGAGCTATTTAACCTTTCAATTATGGAGCCAACTGTAATGTACACTGACTATATTGATAGCCCATTGGGGCTAGTCGAATTTAAAGCCTCTGATAAGGGCCTCACCCAAACCATTTTTTGTGGTGATCAAGCCTGTATCGTCAAAACCAATCCGGTCACCGAGTTATGTAAACAACAATTACTCGACTATTTTGCCGGACAACGCCAGGTGTTTGATATACCGCTCGACCCCAAAGGCACTGAATTTCAAAAATCTGTATGGGCCTGTTTAAGCCAAATACCCTATGGTGAAGTCTACACTTACCTTGATATTGCCAAAATGGTCAACAACCCCAAAGGCTCGCAAGCAGTAGGTGGTGCCAACGGCAGAAATCCCATTAGCTTGATTGTACCCTGTCACCGTGTGATCGGCTCCAACGGTTCGTTAACCGGTTATGCCGGTGGCATTGAACGCAAATTGTGGTTATTAAATCATGAAGGATTTGCGGTTAAGCAGTCCAGCAAAACCCAGCAGTTGGACATTAACAATGTCGTTCATAGCAGGCAGTCTAAAACCGAATTTTTAAATTGATGATTGCAGGGTTTGTTTGACTAAACATTTTGTGGGCAATCTGCGCTAGTTTTCTTTATTATTATGCCCCTATCGTAAACGATTAAAACACCCAGATGGCCATCAAAGAAACGCCGCAAACTGCTTTTATGTCACAACAAATCGACCTTCTTCATCCGGTTTTTTTGCAATGGTTTGGCAAAAAGTTCCCTGAATGTCAAAAAGTAGTGATATTCGACAAAAATGACACCTTAATCTCCACCGTTAACGGGCGGCGTAGTTGCCATCAACATTTGATAAAAGAAGTCGTGATGGGACTCGCCCGCTTAAAACCTAAAGTGGTGTTGGTGATGTATACCGTTACCGATATACAAGAGATGCAAAGTGACCTGAATCTATTTCCAAAAGTCTTTGCCCCATTTGACCTTATCATCACTGCAGATAATTACTCACATCCGTTACTAAAATCTTTTTGTGACAAAGGACGTTTAAAAGGCAATCCATTTTTACTGCAATTACGCCGTATGAGCAAACCGGTGGGCGAAATCTTTGCCAATTACCCGGTAACACTAATTGACCGCTACGTAGGCACAGATTGGATAGCCGCCAAACAAGGAGTGGATGGCATTAAAGCTTATAAATTTGCCCATGATAACCCGCGAAATGCCAAGAAAATGGTGCAAAAGCTGGTGAAACAGATAAACCAAAAACGTAGCAAGCGTGGAGCGCGACTAACTTGATGCTCAGCTTATTTTTAACCCTAATCGCCTTTTTAACCGCTGTCATAACGGCTGTTGCCGGTTTAGGTCGTGGTATTGTGCTGCTGCCCCCGGCATAATCGCTTCAACCACCGCATTGGTAAGAGTGTCGAGGGCTTTAGCCCAAACATCATCAGACGATATCCGGGTAGTTCTGAGGACACTTTGGCACTGACCGGTCTGGACACTTTATTTATAATAGGTCAGTTATATTGGTTTTTACATTCAATGACAAGACCGCGATTATTCCACCAGAGTACCTTGTTATCTTCTGACTTCGTTAAAGAGGAAAACATCTCCACCATGGCTTTTTCGACGTTCCTATTGCCCAAATCAAGGAAAGTCAGTACAAGATTTCCATCCTGATTTTGATGAAGTGTACAGTTTCGTTTTTCAAAAAAATGTTTCTCATCGTCTGAAGCGTCACTTTGTTTCCATCTTGTTTGTTGTAAAATTCGCCACCCATTTTTTTCAAAAAAGACTCGTATGCCAGCCGGGCGATCATGACGCAGTAGAATTCAAATTCTACTTTTTCCGGGTCACAGCCATAAACTTCGTCAATAAAATAGCTGTAGACCAAGTCCTTTAACCCGTTTTCGATAAGCCGATCTATATCGGTATTTGGTCAAAATATCATTCATGGAACGCTCTACATCGGTGCATCCGAAACATCTAACATTTTCATTTTCTGCTGGCTGTGTGTTTCGTTTTCTTAGGATCACAATCGTTATGGGCAAGTCTGTTTTTGGTCGTGTGACCGTGATCGCCTTTTTTTCATCGTCAGTATCATGAACCTCCCATCCTTGTTCTTCATCCAATCCCGGTTGGATCAGTTTTTTGATTTGCTTGTTTTTCTTCAGGCAAATATAAACCTCGCCGTTGGGACACTTTACTTCCTTGAAGTAATGAATATCTGACTCTTTCGTGTATTCAGAACCCATATAAATTTCTTCCTGATTACCCACTAAGCACAGCTTCCG
>JBLHHD010000437.1:0-3612 GCA_047614605.1 Alteromonadaceae bacterium | reverse complement strand
TAAGCGAAGTAAAAATTGGATTGATCCCCGCCGCTATCAGCCCGTATGTGATGCGAGCCATTGGTGAAAGAGCCTCACGGCGTTACTTTTTAACCGCAGAGCGGTTTTTCTGTGATGAAGCCTACCGTTTAGGGCTTATCAGTATTGTCGTTGACGAAAACGACGACCTTGAAGTCGAAGCACAAAAGCTTATCGAACATCTGCTTAACAACAGCCCGGCGGCCTTAACTGCCGCCAAATTGTTGATTGCAGCGGTGGCCGAAAAAGTCATTGATGAAACGATGATCAACGACACTTCACGGCGTATCGCACAAATTAGAGTGTCACAAGAAGGTCAGGAAGGCTTAAGTTCTTTCCTTAACAAGCGCAAACCCAACTGGATAAAAGGATAAGGCAACGTCATGTTTACCAAAATACTTATTGCCAATCGTGGCGAAATTGCTTGTCGTATCATCGAAACGGCACATTCACTGGGGATACGCTGCGTAGCGGTTTATTCTGATGCGGATCAAGATGCCCGGCACGTTGCCATGGCCGACGAAGCGTATCATATCGGCCCTTCACCCAGTAAAGACTCGTATTTGCGAGCGGATACTATTTTAGACGTCGCCAAAAAATCCGGCGCTCAGGCGGTGCATCCGGGTTATGGCTTTATGTCTGAAAACCCTGAATTTGCCGCTGCTTGCGCCAAAAGCAAAATCGAATTTATTGGCCCGCCAGTAGCCGCCATCGAAGCGATGGGTTCAAAAAGTGCCGCCAAAGACATTATGTCTACCGCCGGTGTCCCACTGGTGCCTGGTTATCATGGCAACAATCAAGACCCTGATCACCTGCGCAGCGAATGCGACAAAATTGGCTACCCGGTACTGCTAAAAGCCGCTTTTGGTGGCGGTGGTAAAGGGATGCGTATCGTCAATAGCCCGGCTAATTTTGACGAAGCACTGGCCTCAGCCAAACGCGAAGCGATGGCTGGTTTTAGCAACGATACTATGTTGCTCGAAAAATATTTAACCCAACCTCGTCACGTCGAAGTTCAGGTTTTTGCCGACAAACACGGCAACTGCATTTATCTGGCTGATCGAGATTGTTCAATCCAGCGTCGTCATCAAAAGGTTATCGAAGAAGCGCCAGCGCCAAATATTGCCCCAGAAGTTCGTAAAGCCATGGGTGAAGCCGCTGTTCGCGCTGCTCAAGCCATTAACTACGTTGGTGCGGGTACGGTTGAGTTTTTGTATGACGTTGATGGTTCATTCTTTTTTATGGAAATGAACACTCGTTTGCAGGTTGAGCATCCGGTAACCGAGATGATCACCGGACAAGACCTGGTAAAGTGGCAATTAATGGCGGCATTTGGTGACGCGTTACCATTAAAGCAAGAAGAAGTGGTCGTTGAAGGCCATTCTTTCGAAGTACGCATTTACGCCGAAGACCCAGACAACGAATTTTTGCCAGCCACTGGACGCCTTAATTATTTACGCCAACCGGAGCAAAACCGCCACGTTCGGGTAGATACCGGGGTACGTGAAAATGATGTGGTGAGCACCTTTTACGATCCGATGATCGCCAAATTAATCGTCTGGGACGAAAACCGTGATCGTGCCTTACAGCGGATGTTACGGACCTTAAATGACTATCGCATTAGTGGCTTAAAAACCAACCTGACGTTTTTAACCAGCTTGCTGGAGCATCCAGCTTTTGCCAGAGTGGAGCTTGAAACCGTCTTTATCGAAAAGCACGAAAAAGAGTTATTCACCCCTATTCGTAATCAAGATACTCAGGCAACCGCATTGGCCGCGTTATATTTGATGTTGCAACAAACTGCACAAAGTTACAGCCATGCAGACAACAGCCATGATGTCACTTCACCGTGGCACCAGTTTAGCGGCTGGCGGTTAAACTCGGTGCAAAAACACCAATTAACGCTGATTGACAGCAAAGAAAAAGAACACGCGATATCGGTTGAGCAAACCAATGATGTGTTTAGCATTACCATCAATGGTCAAACCATTAGTGCCCAAGGAAAATTGGTTGACGATCATCTGGTCGCCAAACTTGACGGTCACAATGTCAACGTGACTGTGGCTTATCATGATGATTTGGTCACCGTCTTTAACAAACAAAACCTTACCGCGTTTACCCACATTAAAGCGGTTGCGGTTGAAGGCGAAGAGCACGTTGACGAAGGCAGTCTGACAGCACCAATGAATGGCACGATTGTCGCTGTTTTATGTGCCGCTGGGGATGAGGTTAAACAAGACCAAAGCTTGATCATTATGGAAGCGATGAAAATGGAATACACCATCAATGCCACCAGTGACGGCACTATCAAAGAAGTGTTCTTTAAAGAAGGCGACTTGGTAGCCGATGGTGCCTTACTAATTGACCTTGAAGCTGCAGACACTGGCGAAGGTAAAGCATAAATGAGTACTCAAGGTAACTTGCCTACTAAGGTCAAAATTGTTGAAGTTGGCCCGCGTGACGGCTTGCAAAACGAAGTGCCAGTATCAACCGAGGCTAAAGTACAGCTGATTGATATGCTCAGCGAAACGGGTTTGGATTATATTGAATTCGGCAGTTTTGTATCGCCCAAGTGGGTGCCGCAAATGGCTGGTACTAAAGCAGTATTTGCTGGCATCAAGCAACACGATACGGTTACGTACGCCGCCCTAACCCCCAACATTCGGGGTCTTGAAGGCGCGATTGAATGTGGCGTGAAAGAAGTGGCGATTTTTGGCGCGGCTTCTGAGTCATTCAGTCAAAAAAATATTAACTGTTCAATCGCCCAGAGTATTGAACGTTTTGTGCCATTGATGGCGCAAGCCAAAGCCGCTGGTATCAAGGTGCGTGGTTATGTTTCTTGTGTGCTGGGTTGTCCGTATGAAGGCGATATCGCCCCCGAAAAAGTCGCCGAAGTGGCGGTAATGCTGGCTAATTTGGGCTGCTACGAAATTTCGTTGGGTGATACGGTTGGTGTAGGTACACCCGAAAAGGTCAAACAGTTAATAAATGTAGTGGCAAAACAGTTACCAGTAGCTAAATTGGCTGTGCATTTTCATGACACTTACGGTCAGGCACTGGCAAATATTTACTCGGCGCTGCAATGTGGTGTCAGCGTAGTTGATTCGGCAGTAGCCGGTTTAGGCGGTTGCCCATACGCTGCGGGCGCATCGGGTAACGTTGCCACCGAAGACGTATTGTACATGCTTAATGGTTTGAATATTGACACCGGCATCGACCTTGAAAAAGTGGTTGATGCTGCTGAGTTTATCAGCCAGCAATTGGGCAAAGCGCCCAATTCGAAAGTATCCGCTGCTATGTTGGCCAAGCGACAAGCATAAAATTTTTGCATTATAGCCGGGCAGACAATAGACTGCCCCAGATAATAGATAAACCTTAAATAGGAGTTAACAATGGCAGGTTTCGATAAGGTAGTTCATAGCTACGAAGAAGCCATGGCTGGCCTTGAAGATGGCATGACCATCATTGCAGGCGGGTTTGGGTTATGTGGTATTCCAGAGGGTTTAATCGCCCAGATGGTAAAAATGGGCAAAAAAGAGCTGACGGTGGTCTCTAACAACTGCGGTGTTGACGATTTCGGTTTGGGTTTGTTGT
>JBLHHD010000436.1:0-3616 GCA_047614605.1 Alteromonadaceae bacterium | reverse complement strand
CTGTTGGCACCAAATACGTCCACTTTAAAAATCAAACCAAATTTGTCACCTTTATCTTTGGCTTTTGGCGTTTTATCCTTGGTTGATTTGGCTTTTGCCGCTTTGAGCTGATAACCTGGCTGCAACAGTTGATAGTTGTCTTTTTCACCAAAAGTTTCACTTTCTTTGAAGCTAAAAGCCCCTTCTCTTTTATCTTCAATACTGCCTTGTGTGTCGGTTAATTCAAACGCTTCGGTGGCAAACAGCTTGATTTTTTGCAACTGTTCAGGGGTCAGCGTTGCGCTGGTAATGATCCACGACAAAGTGTGACGAAGGTATATTTTGGCCTGTCTAAAAGTATTTTCAGATTGTCGTTTATAACGTTTGTATTGCATCAGCTCAAGGCAACGTTCAAAATCGGTGTGTGGTGCAGGAGCAGTACAATAAAAACGCGCCATCGCGATGTTGTTGCGTGATTCATCTTCCAACGCCAGCGCCTTTTTAAGGTGATCGTGGGCTTTTTGCCAGTCTTGGGCAAAATGCTCCCCCTCCATATACATCTGTCCTAAACGGCGGTATCCATCGGCATAATCCAATGCCGCGCTTTTTTGGTAATAAGTGACCGCTTTGGCTACATCTGGCTTAACCAAACCACCATAATGATACTCACCGCCAATATTAAAGTTGGCTCTGGGATGATCGTAATCCGCCGCCAGATGATAATAATCAAACGCCTTTTCTTCATCATTATCGACGTTATCGTCAAACGTATAGGCATCGGCAATAGTGGCGTAATCATCACCAATCGCCTTTTTGCCATTGGCGTCAAGCTCAGCAGGCTGTGGCATCGTCAGCTTTAGGGTTCGGTGCAAAAAATCACTGGTAATAGCCGCTTCGTGTTGATCACCACTCCAATAGTTATGACCATGACCGGTATTATGATAAAAGACCGTTTCAACCGGATGATTGTCTAGCCTCAATACATAGTTAAAACGATTGGTGTGTTCGAAATCTGCAACATCGTCTTCCCGTCCACCAATAAGCAATAGCGGGGATTTGAGTTTTTTCGACAAATAGACCGGTGATACAGCGACCATACTGTCGTCATATTCACCTACGGTTTTTGCCATATATTGTTGATACTCTTCGCCAGAGCGCAAGTTACTGGCATTAAACAATAACGGTAAGTCAAAAACGCCAAAGGCGGCGACGACACAGTCATATTGCTCGGGGTGTTTTATCGCCAACATCACCGCCGAATAACCACCATAACTGGCCCCAATTGAACACATGTATTTAAACTGATGCTGTTGGCGTACCTGATTAACCGCTGCGCTAATATCCTGCTCAATAAGTTGACCGAACTCCCCTACCCCACGCTCGCGAAAAGCCTTACCAAACCCCGCTGAACCACGAAAATTAACTCGTAATACCGCAAACCCCCGGCTGGTATAATATTGCACTTCCTGATTGAAGTTATCACTTTCCTGTACCCCTATAGGCCCACCGTGTGGCATAACCAGTAACGTGCCATGGTCAGTATTTTGCGGCAGGTTTAAGAAAGCTTCTATTTGAGTACCATCACTGGCGGTCACATTAATTTGTTGTGAGGTTGAAAAGCTCGTTCCGTTTAACTTAGGATAAGAGACCACCAAACGCTGGGCCTGATCTTTTTGTTGGTCATACACTAAATACTGGCCTGGTTCGTCTGAACCATTAACGTAAAGCAAACTCAAGTTAGCATCAGCGGATTGGTCCAGCACAAAAGCTTCCTGGTTAATAAAGGTTTGGGCCAACCGCTGGATAAAGTGATTTTTACGCCGATCTAAATAACGAGTTTTGGTCAACCCATATTCGACATAGGTCACATAGTTCAACAGACCATCTTTAGTGAAATCTGCTGAGGTTAGATCATATTTAGGGTGCTGGTAGATGATCTCACCCAACGTTTGAGTTTTTATGTCAAATGAGCGCAATACCATTTTGTCACTGTCTTTATCGGTCAGCATAGCGATGCTATCTGGGGTAATAAACCCTGCTGGCTTTAAATTGTAATCCACATCTTTAATGGTGTGTGCTGTGTGCCACTTACCCCCATCAATTGAGGCGTATTTAATGCTAACCGTCTCATCACGCTCATTGTATTGGCTGGTAAGAATAAGCTTAAGGTCGGCGTCATAGATATAGTGACTGACCGAACTCGAATCGTGTTTTATCCGCAATGCATCACTAAAATCATCATTGATCAACGCATCAATACCAATAATAAACAGGTCATAGTAATCACTATGGCGACTCTTGCGTTTAGCATACATCACCTTGTTCTTTTGTTTAGGCAAGTGATGGACCAAATAACCTTTGGTCTTAAGTAGCTTAACGACTGTTTTTTTATCTTCGTTTAGTGTGAAGATCAAACCAAATGAACCTTTTTTATTGGTCGCACGAAGAAAAAGCTGATTATTGTTAAGCCACGAATAGTTTCTTAAGCGGTTGTCATTACCAATGACAGTACCAGCGATAAACCGATTACTTTTGGTGTCATAAAAGTTGAGATTATGGTCTTTTTCAGCCTGATAGTGGATTGAAACGTATTCTCCACCCGGTGACAGTGCCACCATATTAACCTGGGCACTAGAGAAGAGCTTGTCGGCCTCAATAGGCCCGCTGGTCAGTGGCTCGGCACTAACTTGCCCGGTAAATAATACGCTGAACCACATCAGTGTGAGCCACACAGTGATTAATTTTGCTTTAACGTTGTACATTCTCTCGTTCCTTGTGATTTTATTGTGAGTCAGTGTTTACTGGGGGGCTGTTTTTAAGAGATTCTTTTTTAGGACCGTGGGTAGTCGAATAAGTTTCGGCCAAATAGTTAAAAAACCGATCTTGACCCGGCCCGCCATAACTGACTGTACGGTTGGCTAAAATATTAGGGTAGTTGTCGGCCAAAAACTCCAGCGCTTCCGATGAACGGTTAACCAGCTCGGTGCTGGACCGTCGACGCCAATTACCTCTTTGCACAATCTCTAAATGCCCCACATAACTGATTTTTCCGGGTACAACTTCAAATGTCCAAGGCTCTTCATCGTCAAAAGAAGTCCGCCAGTAACTGTCCAGTAGCACTCGTTCGATGGTGTAAACGCCTGCCTCTAAATCGACCAGTAAGTAATTAGTGCCATCTTTAATATCTTTAGCACCTAAATCAATATTCTGCGGACCAGAGATTTCGACCTGTTTTAAACTGCGGTTAGTTTGAATGCCAAGCAATACAAACCCCTGATTTTGCAGTAATACTTTGTCTTTATCTTGTTTTAATGAGGTGACAGTGGTGGAGCATCCGCTGAGCAAAAGCATAAATGACAGGGCTGCTAAGAAGCAGTTGAGTGATCGCATTAGTTATCCTTAAATTACATTTAAATACTGTCGTTTTACAGCCACTACATGGTCCAGTAAATAAAACTACCCAATCAATGACCTGCGTACTATAGGTGAAATAAATGTAAATACAATCGGTTTTTATAATAATCATTCCATTTAATACCATAATGGTAACAGCCAGAGTTCTCCCTTATATCTTTGACAAAAACATCGGTGGTTTTGGTTCCAAACCACCGATACAGCATGATGGTATGCGGTGCGT
>JBLHHD010000435.1:0-3621 GCA_047614605.1 Alteromonadaceae bacterium | reverse complement strand
AACATCGTTAATCAAGCTTTCGTATGACTTCCCCTGCTGGGCTGAAAAAGAATTAAAGATGCTTTGTTTATCTTGTACGGCTAAAAACAAGAATATTTGCGAACTTGGTGCGGTTAAATAAATTTTGCTGGATAGTTTGGCTAAATCATCTTGGGAGCTTTTTGTTTTTAATAACAATACCGTTTTTTCATCTGCCAGGTGAGTAATGTAACTGAGGTTCTCATTGGTTAATTGCTGTTTTGCTTGTGCCTTTTTTATCGCAATAGCCGCAACCAACTCTTCCATTTCTTTGAGTTTGTCAAAAGAAAAGTCCTCTTGGTCATAAATTGCTTTCACAAGCTTTTTATAGCTTTCAATATTACCTTCATTTTTGGCAATTGAGTACAAATCCAAAAGATGAGAATTACCAGCTTTATTGTCAATAATCGAACTTATTCTCGTTAACTGCCCCGCCAATAAAGCCGTCACCCGATTACTATTCTCTACATGCTCTTTAAACTGCAGGAATTCTTTTTTAGGTATTGCTTTACGCTGTTCGATTACCAGCGCCCTATTTACCTCGGGCAAATCCAAAAACAAATTAAAATTAAAATTAAAATTAAAGTCAAACATAGAGCTTTCAGCTGGCGCAACAATAAACTCAAGCTCATGATCAACACCCTTATCCTCAATCACAAATCTGGCTAACGACCTACTTTCACTAACCTCATCCAAATCAGCCAATAAGTTTTGCAAGTAATGATGTTTATCTTTATCGCTAAAACAATGCAGCAAGGTAAAAACAAATTGCAACAAGGTACTTTTACCGGCGCCGTTACGGCTGGCAATAGAAAACACCGCCGGAAAGTCACTTTTTTCAAAGTCGATCACGGTATTTTCAAAATTTCGATATTTTACAATTTCAATTTTCTTTAAGAACATTGGACGCTTCTTTAAATTGGCAAGTTGAGGTGTTTTGCGCTTTGGATAACTGCAACGGCGCTAGAGACTATGGCTAATTCTAAACATAATACACAACATGTCTACTGCGATTAATCATCAAGTAGGTTGATTTGTTGCTAGAGACTCCCATAGAGCACCGAATGATTTGATTTTAACCAACCAGAAAGTCTGAAAATAGTGCTTATAAACTATTCAATTTGAGTGATTTAATGGCTGTGATTGAGATCTTGCAGCAATTTCGCACTATTTTCAGGCTTTTCCTAACGGATGAGTCTGAAATATCCTCAAAGTGCGTTAAATTTGCTTGCTTTAGAATGACTAAAACTCAGTAAATTTAACTTCTTTGAGAACATTTCAGTTCTCACTGGTTGCTCACCATCTAACCATTCGGCGCTCTAAAATCGCATGGTTCTAAACGATATCTTAACCTGATCTTAACCTAAACGGATAAAAGCAGCTAAAACAGTGGCTTTTGCCGACAAATGCTCCGTTTTGAACGATAATAATCATTTACCCTGAGGATAAAAACTCACTAATGCCTGTTAATGTCGCCAGCGTCATCGCTCGCCAGTTTATTTTAATCGTTTTGTTGATGCTGGTTATCGCACAAACCGTTGTACCAGCACAAGCAGCGCCGATGATCAATCCGGGTCCTGAAGTGATACATATTGAGCAGATCGATGGTCATTCAACGCTTGATATTACCCGGATGCTCCAAAGTCGCTCGGGGTTTATCTGGTTAGCCAAATACGACGGTTTGATGCGTTTTGACGGGTTTAATATTAAAAAGTTTCAGCACGATGAACAAAACCCCCACTCTTTGGGGCACAACTTTATCTCTGCCATGGTCGAAGATGAAGACGGTTACATCTGGCTGGCAACCGATGGCGGCTTAAGTCGCTTTAATCCTCGCACTGAGCATTTTGATAACTTCACTCATAACAATGACGATATCACCACGTTAGACAGCAATTTGCTGTTTACGTTAAGTTTGGGTAAAAACAATACGCTGTGGATTGGCTCCGAGCGCGGGATCAACCGCTTTGATCGCAAAACCCTAACCAATCAACGGCTTAACTCGGCATTACAACCCAGCGACGGTCAGCATTTTGAAGATGTACAACATATATTAGAAGATTCACACCAGCGGTTGTGGTTTTCGGTTGAAAAAAAGGGCTTATTTGTTCATCACCTCGACAGTAAAAGCCCCCATCATTTTGAAAAAAATACTCGCCGTAATTTGTCTTCTACTGTTATTACTACGATAGTCCAAACCCGTGACAGCCAAACAGAAGAAAGTAGTATTTGGGTCAGCACTCAGTATGGGCTTAATCGGTTTGATGGCATAAACCAGCGTTTCGAACCCATCAACATCCCGCTGCAAGCCCAAAATAACGGCGTACCTATCCAAACCCTATTCCAGGATACAGCCAACAACCTGTGGATTGGCACATTGCACAATGGGGTGCGTCTATACAAACCACAACAACAAGCCGTGATCACCGTTGACCAAAATCCTGATAGCCCTCACACCCTGAGCAACTTGCTCATTAATGATGTTTTGCAAGATACCAGCGGCAGTCTGTGGTTCGCCAGCCCTAGTAAAGGCTTGTATAAACTCCCGTCAAAGGCACTACTATTCGAACACTACTTACCTGGGTTACCTGCCCTGTCTGACTTACCCGATCTGCCCAGTAATGCCCAGCCGTTAAGCCTTACCGCCCTGTATCCAGACAGCAACAACCATTTATGGCTAGGCTCTAAACAGCATCTTTATTCTTTTGATTTAGATTCGGGGCAATTTGAGGTCGCTGTCAGCGGTATTGGTGAAATTACCGCCGTGGGTCAATCGGCTGAGCAGCACATTATGCTCCACACCGCTGCTCGTGGCGCGTTCTCTTTTAACCCCGAAAACCGCCAACTTAAACCCTATAGCGGACAACCAGCGACCCCATTTCGTCATTTAAACTGGCAAGACACTTTGTTTAATAAAACCAATGGTGCGCTCAATCAAAAGGCGGCCAACAGCCTGGGGTTTAATCAAACCGTCAGTCAAGCCTTTAAACAACTGAGCCAATATACGCTAACCAGTGTCTTGCCCCTAAAAGACAGAGTGCTGGCTGCTACCTCGCTCAATGGTTTGAGAATGCTTAACCGCACCACCGGACAATGGTCAAAAATCACCGATGACAAGCATGATATCCGTCGTATCTGGCATATCTATCAAGATAATCAGCAACGCATCTGGCTAGCCACCGAAGCCAGCGGACTGGCACAGTTAGATTTGAACACTCAAACCCTCAAATATGTCACCACCGAACAGGGGCTGCCTACCAATTCACTTAGAAGCATTGTTGCAGATAAACAGGGCATTTTATGGCTTGGCACCGCCAATGGCATTGCCAGCTTCAATCCAAAAACCACCAAAGTGACCGCCTTTGGGCCATCTCATGGCTTGCGTATCAGTGCTTTTGCAGCCGGTATGAGCGCCCTCACTTCAAACGGTGATATTGTTATGAGCGGCACCGATTCAATGGTCCGCTTTTCGCCTTCTCGCTTATTTAGCGCTGTCGCACAAGCAAACCTCGACTACCCTTTGTTATTATCCGACTTAAGGTTATTCGACAAAGCAGTCAAATTAACCAGTCAAGACCCGTTGTCGCCGCTGACTCACACCAT
>JBLHHD010000434.1:0-3628 GCA_047614605.1 Alteromonadaceae bacterium | reverse complement strand
AAAATGTACTGACATTTTTATCTATATACTTAGCTTGTGGGTGACTAAACTTTACCTTCACTGGCCATCAGTTACGCATACCCCAACACCGATCTGGCCAGTGCAAAAGCGGATAATTGAATTTTACGCTAATGAATGTTAACTTGCGGGTCTCAAATCCGAATGATCAACCTAATATGTCAAACTCAGTTTTTAATTTAGCGCCAAATTCAGTTCTTTATCCAGCTCTTTATTCAAAGAAAGTCTTATCAATACTGCTGATCGTTATTATTGGGATGTTATCAGTCTCAGTATTTGCCCACGGTGTTGATGACAGCACTCGCCAGTTTTTATTACAAAACAGCGGTGTGCAAATCATCCCCTTTTTATATTTTGGTGCCAAACACATGGTCACCGGATATGATCACCTACTCTTTTTGGCTGGGGTCGTGTTTTTTCTTTACCGCAGCAAAGACATTCTGCTGTATGTCAGCTTATTTACCATCGGTCACAGTCTGACCTTATTAATCGGGGTATTAAACAATATCCAAGTTAATGCTTACCTGATTGATGCCATTATCGGCTTATCGGTGGTGTATAAAGGGTTTGAAAATCTGGGCGGATTAAAACAATGGTTAGGTAGAAGTTTCAACAACAAAACCATTATCTTTGTTTTTGGCTTGTTTCACGGGCTGGGTTTAGCGACCAAATTACAAGAGCTGCAGTTACAACCCGACGGATTACTCGAAAACCTGCTCGCCTTTAATGTCGGCGTCGAACTCGGGCAATTTACCGCACTGGCGTTTATTTTATTGTTCATCAGCTACTGGCGTAGGTTTAACAGTTTTGGCCGTTTTTCGGCGGTGACTAATACCCTGCTAATGAGCGGTGGACTGATGCTGATGGGTTATCAGTTAACCGGTTATTTCATCAATTAACGTTTATTCACTTAACTTTCATTCAATTACACATTTACTTATTAAAGAACAGGTATCCCAATGAATCAACCTGAACACTCAACAGCATCGTTAATCAAAGCCACCGCAGTCGCTGTATTATTAGCCGCGGTTATACTGATCATCGTTATTTTACCCGCAGAGTACAACATCGACCCCAGCGGCATTGGTCAACAGCTTGGTTTTACGCAAATAAACCAGCCGCAAAAAGCCACCGCAACCTCACTACCAACCTCGCTGCCAAAACCGTTAATAACAAACGCGAATACAAGTTCACAATGGTCGCCTTCAACCACAACAAACCCAAGTTCACAATCTTCTGACAGCGTTAATGTAACTGTTCCTCCCATGCGAGGGGTTGAATACAAATTTCAGCTATCTAAGCATCAAACCATGAAATATGACTGGCAAACCGACGGGGAAAAACTTTACCTGGATTTACATGGAGAGCCTGCGGGAGATACTAGCGGTTATTACGAAAGTTATACCATCGCCACCGCCACCGAAATGAAAGGCCAGTTTACCGCACCTTTTTCCGGCATTCACGGCTGGTACTGGAAAAATACCACAGATAAACCCATCACAGTGACATTAAACACCACTGGCAGCTATCAGATCGTCGGACTAAAATAGCCAACCAGTAATAACAAAATCCTCAGGCAGGATTAATCTCAAGTTGAATAAAATACTCAACCAGTAGCTTTCCTGCCGCTTCAATATGGCGTTTTAAAATGCCATCAGCACAGTCCAGGTCTTTAGCTCTGAGCGCTTCAAGTAGCAAATAATGCTCATGTTCGCTGCGGTGATGGTATTGCAGCGTTTGACTTTGAAAACCCAAATATCGCTCACTGTGCTCATGCAATTGTTGCAACGTTCTAAGTAAAATCGATTTATCCGATAACTGATACAAACAACAATGAAACTGCCAGTTAAGCTTGCCCTGTGTCAATGGGTCAAGATTGGCAATATCGGCCAATTGCGCCAAGATATCCTCAGCTTCCCCTAATACAGCAAAACTCAAGTGCTCAAATGCCAGCTGTAAAGCGAGGCTTTCGAGGGGCAGTCGCATCAAATAAAGCTCCTTTGCCTGAGCCGCATTTAAAGGCGGCACTTTAACTCCCTTTTTACCATGAGCAATCAGCCAACCTTGTGATGACAAACCCTGTATCGCATCTCTAACCGGAATACGACTCACTTGGTAATGATCCGATAACCATTGCTGAGTCAATAATTGATCAACCGGCAGCTTATCGGCGCGTATATCGTCTTTGATCTGTTGTGACAAGCTGATTTTTTTCATCGCTTGTCCTGCTTATCTTTATTGACCTTGTTACCCGCTGACGACGACCTAAACCCGTTAAAGATAATATGGGTGAGAAGACCCGCCGCTCCCCCCCAAAAAGCCGAAGCGATATCAAAAAACTGTACACCCGAAATGGTGACCATAAAGGTGATCATCGCCGCTTCCCGGTATTTATCCTCACCAACAGCCGTATATAGAGCACCAGAAATTGCCGATAGCAGTGCCAGCCCGGCCAACGCACTAACCATTTCTTTAGGGAAAGAGGCCAACAAAGCAATAATTGTCCCCCCAGCTATCCCCACCAAAATATTAAACACCCCCCATGAAATCCCGGCGATATAACGCCTACCTTTATCCGGGTGGGCATTATCGGTGGTACATAATGTCGCCGTTACCGCCGCCATACAAAACGAATAACCGCCAATCGGTGCCAGCAACAACGAAATGGTCCCGGTGTGTGTTACAACCGTTGATACCGGCACATCATAACCACTGGTTCTGAGTACCGTCAGGCCCGTGACATTTTGCGACGTCATGGTCACAACAAACAGCGGCACACCAATACCAATGATCACGCTCCAATTAACCGTTGGCGTCACCCAAACCGGTTGGGCCAACGCAAAGTTAAAATTATTCCACTGAAACAAATCAAGACCATAGGTGGCCAATATCCCTGAGGCCAACAACACAATCACCGCATAACCGGGCACCAGACGCCGGGCCAGAATATAAGCAAAAAACATAATACCCACCAGTAACGGCTGAGTTTTACTGGCGGTATAAGTGGCCACACCAAAATTAAGCAATACACCAGCGAGCATTGCCGCCGCAATAGCCATAGGCACCCGCACCATTAACTTGTTAAACCAGCCACTTAATCCCACTGCGATTGTTAACACGGCAGCAAAAATAAACGCCCCCATCACATCAGACAATGCCTGTCCGTGCAAACTGGTTGCCAATAAGGCAGCACCCGTTGTTGACCAGGCAATGGTGATCGGCTTTTTATAATACCAACACAAGCCAATGCTCAACACGCCATTACCCACGCCTAGTGCCAATACCCAGGAGCCCATCATATCTGCGGTGGCCCCTGCCGCCTCTGCTGCTTGAAAAATGATCACCAGTGCGCTGCCATACGCAACCAACACCGCCATAAACCCGGCAACAACAGCGGACAAACTGACATCAGCACGCAAACTAGCTTTTTTCATCTTGATAACCTCACCAAATTTGTATACAAATATTATAATTGGATACTAACACAGTTTAACCATAACGGATAAACATTTACTTTAGGGGATGATTGTAGTGAGATAACTAGTTGAAAAAATTGAACTTATATTTAGCTACCGGCAACCTTTCAGATAGAAATGATATAACTTATAAC
>JBLHHD010000433.1:0-3634 GCA_047614605.1 Alteromonadaceae bacterium | reverse complement strand
CTAACTTCAGCTCAATCATTCACGGACCTTTTCAGTCATGTAATCTGGGTTATTCAATCGCCGAAAAATACCAGGGTAAGGGGTTAATGTTTGAAATCCTCGACGCCCTTATTCCTTATGTCTTTGAACGTTACCAATTACACCGAATTATGGCCAACCATTTACCCCACAACAAACGCAGCGAAGCTTTGTTGAAAAAGTTGGGGTTTGAAAGAGAAGGTTATGCCAAAGATTATTTGCAAATTGATGGTCAGTGGCAAGATCATGTGCTTAATTCGAGACTTGCACCAGACGTTTTAAGTGAGTAGTTAACGAAAAACCCAACTGACGAGACAATTGTTTGGCCTGAGCAAACTGGGCTTTAGCCCGATCAGGGCTTTTGTCCGGTTCAAGACTATTAACCGGCTCAGGGCTGTTAACCGGCCCGGGGCTGTTATCCGGCTCAAGGCTATTAACCAGCTGAGGGCCTTGTTTACCAGCCATGATCACCCAATTGCCATCATCAGTGATACTCTCATACACAAAGGCAAACTGCTGACGAAGCAAGTCCTTTAGTACTTTTTCGGTGCGATATTCTTCGAGGCAATTGATCACCAACCAGCCATTATCTGCCAATAAACAACAAACGTTATCGATAAACACCCGGCTCAATTGCCTAAGCTCCAGACCCTTAGCCAAAAACAAATCACTAAATAGCAAGTCACATTGTCCGCCCTGAGCATCAGCCAGATAGGTCAGTGCATTGGCATTGATCACGTTAAGGCGGGGATCCACTGGTAAATAAAAGTATTTAAATGCAGTATCAATTACCACCTGCCTAAGCTCTACCACAGTAATTTGTGCATCACTAAAGTGCTGCCACAAACAGTGGGGCAAACTGCCCCCCCCCAGACCAAAAACACTGATATTTTTTGGCTGACAAAACAACAACACCAGCATCATCACCCGATTATAGTCATACTGCAGCAGCGCAGGACTGGCTTTTATCATGCAGCTTTGCTCGTCATCATCGCCAAAGGTCAGGTAACGTTTGGTGCCATCATCGAGCACTCGCACAGGACCGAGGGTATCATAAACACAAGTGATTGCTTTTCCGGGAAAGTTTTTCATAACAAAGGCTAAATTGGACTGACTAAAATCGACTTAACGGGTAGTATGTGCAATATCACCCAGACAGGCAACCTATTAACAATGACTCAGCAAATGCCACTTCAAACCCTAAAACAGTATTTTGGCTTTGACCAATTTCGCGAAGGCCAGCAAACCGTTATCGACAATGCCGTTGCCGGTCACTCAACCGCCGCAATTTTCCCCACTGGTTCGGGAAAATCCCTGTGTTATCAACTGGCTGCATTACATATGCCCAATTTAACTCTAGTGGTGTCCCCCCTATTGGCGTTAATGAAAGATCAGCTCGATTTTTTAGCCAGTAAAAACATCAGCGCCGCCAGCATTGATTCGAGTCAAACCTCCAACGAAGCCAGCGCGATAATGAATGGGGTCAGCACAGGTCAAATCAAAATTTTGATGATCTCCGTTGAACGGCTCAAAAACGAACGTTTTCGCCAGTTCATCAATCGAGTGCCCATTTCGTTATTGGTGGTTGACGAAGCCCATTGTATCAGTGAGTGGGGCCACAACTTTCGCCCAGATTACTTAAAGCTGCCCCAATACCAGCAAGAATTTAGAATTCCTCAGGCCATGTTGCTCACCGCCACTGCAACCCCGGCGGTTATTGAAGATATGCAAAGTAAGTTTGCGATAAAACCTGAACACCTCACCATCACCGGCTTTTACCGCTCAAATCTGCATTTAAGCGTTATGTCAGTACCTCAGGCCAATAAAAACCAGCGGTTGTTTGATGGATTAAGCCAAAACCCTAATCAGCCCACGATTGTTTACGTCACCTTGCAACAAACCGCTGAAACTGTCGCCGCCTTTTTAACTAACCAGGGGTTTGCCGCCACCGCCTATCATGCCGGGATGAAGCATGAGGTACGAGCTGCTGTTCAACAGCAATTTATGCTCGGACAAATCAACTGCATAGTCGCCACCATCGCTTTTGGCATGGGGATCGACAAAAGTGATATCCGTCAGGTGATCCATTACGACTTGCCCAAATCCATCGAAAACTACAGCCAGGAAATTGGCCGCGCCGGACGGGATGGTCAACCCTCCCGCTGCATCGTGCTTGCCAACAACGACAATCTCAACGTGCTCGAAAACTTTGTTTATGGTGATACTCCCGAGCTGTCAGGTATTGAAGTGGTATTGCAGCAAATGCTTGAAGGAACAACCAACAATGGCAGAAGCGATAGCACTGGCGAGTGGGAAACTATGGCATTGCCACTATCCAATTTAGCCAACATTCGCCAGTTGCCGCTAAAAACCCTGCTGGTCTATTTACAGCTAAAAGGGGTGATCATACCGTTGTATACTTACTTTGCTGATTACCGCTATAAATTACTGGTCAGCGAACAACAATTACTAGAGCACTTTGAAGCCGAGCGCCGTAATTTTGTCAGCGCTATAATCAACACCTCTGACAAAGCCAAAATCTGGTATACGGTCAACTTTGATTTGTTATACAAAAACTACCAGTCAGATCGTTCTCGCGCCATCACTGCGTTAGAGTACTTCCATGACAAGCGATATATCGAACTCGAATCCAAACAAATGACAGATGTTTACCGGGTGCTAACAACCGATTTTGACTCGGCGGTACTGGCCAATGAGTTATATCAAACGTTTAAAGAAAAAGAACAAAACGAAATCAACCGGATCAACAACATGCTCGCTTTCTTCCAGTCTGATCAATGCTTAAGCCACCAACTGTCCGCCTACTTTGGCGACCATCAACAAACTGGCTCCTGCGGCCATTGCTCCGTTTGTGATGGCTCAGTCGCTACCTTGCCACCAGCGCATCCATTAGCCCCGCTGGAAAGTATCGATATCAACGGACTGTGCAGTCAACTTATCTACGCCTGCCCTACCCCACCCTCAGCCGATTTACTCACCCGCTTTTTATGCGGCATATCAGTACCAATATTTATTAAATTAAAAGCCCGTAAAATGCGCGGTTTCGGCCAGTTAGCGCATTATAGATATGCCGATATATTGCGGGCCGTGGGTGGGTAAGTTGATGGACAGGGTTTTAAAGTCGAATGCATGAGGGGCGTTAAGCCGCCTCTTGTTGCCGCCATTGCTGATCATCTTCTTCAAAAACAATTTTGTTCATGGTGGCTTGGACAGCCGGATCCGCTAGGAGCTTGTCCGGTAGTAGGGTCAACTCTGAGGGAAAGCTGGTTTGAGATCGTTTTCGCGGTTTTTTCAGGCGAATAGTTTGACTAATTAACTGGAAAAAGCGCGTAAAATAGCCAAATCCAGACTTTCCTCAGTCGAGTCTCATTCTCGACAGGCTCCTAGTACCTTGGCTCATAAGTCCGTGCAATAAACGACGTTTTTTTGTTCATGCCGAAAACGCTTTCCCTTGATACGTCCATTTGTATGGCTTTGCCAAGTTTCCGTTAAAATAATCGACAAATCGGTTTATCTTCTCACGGAGGTCATCCTTGCTGGTAAAATTCCCCCGGTTGATTAATTTTCGGGCGAGAATACCAAACCAAATTCCAAC
>JBLHHD010000432.1:0-3639 GCA_047614605.1 Alteromonadaceae bacterium | reverse complement strand
TAACACTTTGATGCGCATGGTAGGAGCGCCGTCTCGGCGCGAATGTTGACAAAGTCAACACAATCGCTGCGTTTTCGACGAAGTTCGCGGCGCAGAGGTGGTTCCTACCATAAACAAAACTGTTACCCTAAATTGCGTGATATGGTCAGAGCCAAAATTAACAACGCAGTTAGTGGCCATTTTAACCAGCAAAATAGCTTAGTGAGTTAATGTAATTGGTATTACTCACAGTGAAGATAAAATGGTTGCCGGTAGTCTGTTTATCATGATTAGTACTGCGGCAGTCTTTTCTGTATATTTTTCGATATGGTTGGTCAAACGATGGATTCGTAAAACAAAGTATATTGAAGAACAGGCACTAATGGCGATTTTTAGCAAGGATTAACCCGGACCAATACTAAAATAGGAATTAAATTAAAAAAGAACTAACAGGGATGTTGTTCTGATCACAAGAGCAAAAACGCATCTTTTCATAAGGTTTAAAAGCCGCTTCAAGAATAGCCAACTGTAAATCTATCTCGCTGAGAGTTTCTTTAATTCGGGTGAGACCTGCACACGGTGCTGGTCTTAATTGATCAACATCACAAATCATCTCATCTGCATGAGGGAAGTCGATGTGCTTGCTATCCATGAGGGTTGACTCATTTGTTGGCTGGTATTGTAGAGTATAAATTAAGCACCCAAAAAGCCCTGTAAGAGATATCTGCAAAACCATGAAGACATATAGGATAAGGGACAAACTAAGTGATCTATATACAAGTTTTTCTTGGCAATTACGTTATGTGAAGCGCCACTCAAACCGTTCTCAAAAAAAAGCACACAGATGTTGCCACCCGTGTGCTTTTTAAAATATTTGATTAAAGCGCTTATTTCTTTTTCTTGGCCTTGGCATTTGGCAAGTCGGTAATGCTACCTTCAAAGATTTCAGCCGCCAAACCAATTGATTCGTTCAGCGTTGGGTGAGCATGGATAGTCAAACCTATATCCTCTGCATCGGCACCCATTTCGATTGCCAAACCAATTTCGCCCAGCATTTCACCGGCATTGATACCAACAATAGCACCACCAATAACCCGGCCAGTGTCTTTTTCGAAGATCATTTTAGTCATACCTTCGGTGCGAGCCGAGGCGATTGCACGACCTGAAGCGGCCCATGGAAACTTAGCCACTTCAAAATTAAGCCCTTGCTCTTTGGCTTCTTTTTCAGTTAAACCTACCCATGCGATCTCAGGATCAGTGTAAGCAATTGAAGGGATACATTTAGGATCGAAGAAATGCTTCATGCCAGAGATAACTTCAGCAGCAACATGACCTTCATGCACGGCTTTGTGTGCCAGCATCGGTTGACCAACCACATCACCAATAGCAAAGATATGATTAACGTTAGTACGTTGCTGATTATCAACATTGATAAAGCCACGCTCATCAACGGTCACACCGGCTTTATCAGCATCAACCATTTTGCCGTTAGGACGACGGCCAACGGCCACCAAAATCTTGTCATAACGGACGGGTTCTGCCGGGGCTTTTTTACCTTCAAAGCTCACCCACAAACCATCGTCTTTAGCTTCAACGCCAACTACCTTGGTTGATAACATAGTATTAAAACGTTTTTTGTTGAAGTTACTGTATACTCGTACCACGTCTTTATCAGCCGCTGGTACCAATTGGTCAAGAAACTCAACCACACTGACATTTGAACCTAGTGCACTGTATACCGTACCCATTTCAATACCGATAATACCACCACCCAGCACCAACATTTCTGCGGGTACGTCGGCCAACTCTAACGCACCAGTAGAATCAAAAATACGTGGATCTTCGGGGATAAATGGCAATGAAACCGGCTCAGAGCCAGCGGCAATAATCGCCTGATCAAAAGTAATGGTGGTGACACCATCGGCACCTTGTACGGCAATGGTATTGCTACCGGTAAATTTACCGTAACCATTAACGGTGGTGACTTTACGCCCTTTAGCCATACCGGTTAAACCACCGGTCAGTTGTGAAACAACATTTTCCTTCCAGCTGCGGATTTTATCCAGATCAATTTGAGGTTTACCAAACGTAACCCCATGACTAGCCATCGCCGCTGCATCATCAATCACTTTAGCGACATGCAACAAGGCTTTTGATGGAATACAACCGACATTAAGGCAGACACCACCTAATGTTGCACGGCTTTCAATCATTACCACGTCCAGTCCCAAATCGGCAGCACGAAATGCCGCTGAATATCCACCAGGGCCTGCGCCCAATACTACCACTTGAGTTTTGATCTCGTTACTCATGTAAACCTCTGTGTTTTATTCGTTCAGGTCAAACCCTGCTCGTATACCGGCGATTAGACCGCTATCAATAAATGAAAACTCTGCGCCGACCGACGGGCACCGACGCCGCAAAAAAGTGCGCCAATTCTAGCAAAGCAGCCACAGGGTTGAAACCTCTATCACTGCTTTTGACTAATAAGTTTTCACCCTTGGTTAAATTTATAATATTAGTTTGCGAATATCTGACATCAAACCACTTAAATAGACGCTGAACCGCGCAGCCATTGCACCATCAATCACCCGGTGGTCGTAAGATAACGACAAAGGTAACATCAAACGGGGCTGAAATTCTTTACCATCCCATTTAGGTTTCATTTCGCTTTTTGACACGCCAAGAATAGCCACTTCTGGTGCGTTGATGATCGGCGTGAAAGCCGTACCACCAATACCACCAAGACTGGAGATGGTCATACAACCCCCTTGCATATCCTGGGCTTTTAATTTTCCATCGCGGGCGTTGACTGAAATTTCCATCAGCTCCCGTGACAAATCATAAATGCCTTTTTTATTTACATCACGCACCACAGGCACTACCAATCCGTTAGGGGTATCAACGGCAATCCCGACATGAATATAGCTTTTCATGATCAGGTTTTCACCATCGGCAGCCAGCGACGAATTAAACACCGGGAAGGCTTCGAGCGACTTGGCTACGGCTTTCATAATAAACACCAGCGGGGTGATTTTAACACCCAGCTTTTGCTTTTTACCGGCTTCGTTTTGCTCTTTTCTGAACGCTTCAACATCAGTGATATCCGCTTCATCAAACTGGGTCACATGAGGAATCGTTACCCAGTTACGATGCAGATTAGGCCCTGATATTTTTTGAATACGAGTTAGCGGTTTTTCTGTAATGTCACCAAATTTAGAAAAATCGACTTTTGGTGGCGCGATAAGTTGTAGACCACCACCACCGCCGGAAATATTGGCCGCCGCTGTAGCTTTAGGACGTGACAGCTCGTATTTAACATATGCCTGAACATCTTCTTTGACAATTCGCGCTTTACGTCCTGAGCCAGTCACTTTGGTTAAATCAACACCAAACTCGCTGGCGACCCGGCGCACAGCCGGTGACGCATAGATTTTACCCGTACTGACCGCTCTTGCCATCGGATGATAAGGCACTGGTGGTACTTTTACTTGCTCAGCCGATACTTGCTCAGCCGATACTTGCTCAGCCGATACTTGCTCAGCCGATACTTGCTCAGCCGGTTTGGCAGGAGCAGGAGTCGCACTTGGCGCTGCTGGTGCTAGCGCAGCAGCAGGGGTAATGCCAGCCACTTCTAGCATGATCAGCACACTGCCTTGC
>JBLHHD010000431.1:0-3650 GCA_047614605.1 Alteromonadaceae bacterium | reverse complement strand
TGTCTTGTTTTAGCTCAAGACAAGCTCTAAGCCAGTGTCAATTTACGGCGGTTTTTAGTGGTGTTAGGCAGATTGGGCGGTTAAAACCAGCTGCTGGTTGAATTTAAGCCACTGTTTTTTCTGTAGGTCCCAGTTGACTTTAAATGACTGGTAACGTTCTTTAAGCTGTGAGTGCTCGTATTGATCCAACATTTTTTGTTTCTTTAATTCGAGTAGCTGACGGCGAGTGTCGTAATACTCATTCAATTTTACCATTAGTTTTTCATGCTCTAACTGTAATCGTTCGAGCTGCTCTTGATAATTACTCAGCTTTGATAGTTTTTGCAGTTTTTCGGTGCTCACTTTAAGTAACATATCCGCCCGGGCTTTTTCAATCCGATCCTCTGGTGAGATGCGTAGCTTGCTGGTTAGCTTGATGTAAGAAAATAATTTGATCAGCCATTTGGTCGGATCATAATGCCACCATTTGATGCCGTTACGGTAGTCGTGTTCAAAAATGTGATGGAAGTTGTGATAACCCTCTCCATAAGTGAAAAATGCCAGAATACCATTGTCGCGAGCGGTATTTTTGTCGGTATAGGGTCTTTTTCCCCAAATGTGGGCAAGGGAGTTGATAAAAAAGGTGGTGTGATGATTAAGAACCAACCGTAATACGCCCACCGATAATAACATGCCGATCATTTCACCGTGGTACAAACCCAGCGCGATGGGAATGCCAAAATTGGTCAGTAATGCTAATGGCACATAATATTTGTGTTGCCACGCGACAATTTTATTGCGTTGCAAGTCTCTGACATTGTTATAATTACTATAAAAGCTAGCCTGATATTCTCTAAGCATCCAACCAATATGGCTGTGCCAGAACCCCATTTTGGCCGAGTACGGGTCTTTGTCGTTATCGTCAACATGTTTGTGATGAACCCGGTGATCTGAGGACCAGTGTAAAGCACTGTTTTGTAACGCAAATGCGCCGCCAATGGCAAATGCAAACGCTAAAACGGGGTGAGCTTGGTAGGTTTTATGTGCCCACAATCTGTGATAACCAGCGGTAATGGATAAACCACAAAACCCTAAAGTAATAATAGTGGCAATAATAGTAAATTGATCGAAACCAACAGCGAATGCGTAATAAGGTACGCCGATAAGGGCAATCAGGCCGGTAAGGGCAAAAATGCTGGCATTGAGCCAAACAATGGCGGGTTTTTTCATGGTAATTTATCTAAGCTTACATGTGTACGCTGATTTTAGCGGCAACGGTGCTTTTTTGTCAAACCATAATCCTGGGATCCTGTTAGTCTAAGGTACCTTTGTAGATGAAAATGATGTTTTGGGGCATAATACGCGAGCAGTTCAGTAAAGTATAACTTTGGGAATTTATTTTGGGCGTAAGAGCAGAGCAAAAAGAAAAAACCAGACGGGCCTTAATTGATGCTGCGTTTAGTCAACTGAGCGGGGAAAAAAGTTTTTCAAGCCTGAGTTTACGTGAAGTTTCCCGTGAAGCGGGTATTGCACCAACGTCTTTTTACCGCCACTTTCGTGATATGAACGAATTGGGTTTGACGATGGTCGATGAGGCAGGGTTGACTTTACGTCAACTGATGCGCCAGGCAAGGGATAGAATTGCCGGTGGCGGGAGTGTGATCCATACCTCGGTAGAAACCTTTATGGAGTTTATTGATAATAACAGTGATGTATTTCGTCTACTGTTACGAGAGCGCTCAGGCACATCTGCAGCTTTTCGTTCGGCAGTACATCGGGAGATTCAACACTTTATTGCTGAGCTAGCTGATTTTTTGTGTCGTGGCAGTAGTACTGATGTCGAGACTTTCTCGGTAGAGGCCGATGCGTTGGTGACCATCGTTTTTAATGCGGGGGCCGAGGCGCTGGATCTTGATAAAGAAAAACGTTTGGTATTGGCTGACCGTACCAAACTTCAACTGCGCCTGATTGCCAAAGGGGCTGCCTGGTATCGGCGTAAACCCCAACAAGTTGAAACCGAATAGCCGTCATTAACGGCGGGTTAGGTAAACCCCGCACTCTATATGATAGGTATACGGGAACTGATCAAATAAAGCAAATTTATCAATTTTGTGAGTTTTGACCAGTACGTTAAGATTATCCATCAGGGTTTGTGGGTTACACGAAATGTAGATTATATTGTCATATTGCTGCACCAGTGCTTCGGTGGTTTTGTCTAGCCCACTGCGGGGGGGATCGACTAAGATGGTGTTGCAGTTATAGCTTTTAAGATCAATACCCTCTAAACGTCTAAATATTTTTTGGCCGGCCATCGCTTCAACAAACTCTTCACTGGACATGCGAATGATATCAACATTGCTGATATTGTTCGCTTTAATATTATGTTGGGCCGAATTGACTGAGCTTTTGGCTATTTCCGTTGCCAGTACGCGGTCAAAGTGAGGGGCAAGGGCTAAGGAGAAGTTACCGTTACCGCAGTATAATTCGAGCAAGTCACCGCCATTATCCTTACTGTTGGCTATTGCCCATTCAATCATTTGCTGATTAATCAGGGCGTTGGGTTGGGTAAAACTGTTTTCTACCTGTTGGTATTCAATGGTCTTGCCATTGATGGATAACTGCTCGGTGACATAATCACGGCCAAGAACAAACTTTTGTTTTTTCGCCCGGCCAATGAAATCAATTTTAAACTGTTGTTGTAATTCACTTTTGAGCTGATTGATTTCGCTAAGCCATTGCTCATCAAGTTGGCGGTGATAAAGCAGAGAAACCAGTACCTCACCGCTTAAGGTGGTCAGATAGTCTATTTGAAACAGCTTTTTCCGTAAAACCGGCGTTTGCTTTAATTTTTCAATTAATAGTGGCATTAGCTGATAAATGAGCGGCGCACCGGGCAACCATTGATCAATTCTGATTTTTTGCTTATTGTCAGGGTCAAACATTATATGGTACAAGTCATCGCCCTCATGCCATACCCTGAACTCGGCCCGAAGCCGATAATGAGTAGGGGCTGAGGGGTAAATCTCAAACGAATCGACGTCGAAATTTTTAAACTGTGCTTTGGTCGCTTCACATTTATCAGTTAAATGTTGCTGGTAAAGATTCGGTTCTATGGCGGCAAAAGACATTGAAAATACTCATTATGGCTGGGAGATATCACGGGGCATATTCTATGGATTGCCAGCAAAATGTAAAGCTCGGGTTTAGGTTTGTATTTATATTTTCATTATAGGTAGTTTGGCGGTTTTATTGTTTGTTGCCTGTCACTGGCTGGTGTGCACCCTGATATCAAGTTAATTCTTAATCGATGCAAAATTTATTTGTTATCTGATTGTGAATGTAACTCATTGATTATGAAGACTTACTATAAGCGTAGAACTCAACTGGTATTGACTTAGCCCTAGCTTTTACCACAACCCAAACGGTGTTTTAGGATGGATACTAGCTAATCAGCAGTGGGTTCTTTATACTGAAAAAATACAATAATAACTGTCATGGGTAGTTCAAATGTGAAAAACCGTTTATTTATTACACTTACAGATGTCAAAGGTAGCCGCCAATTCGATGTTACCAGGCAAACCCTTATTCGTTGGTTAAGCGTGGTATTGGTACTTGTTATTGCTCTGGTTGTTTATCCGCTGATTGTTAGTGCTCAAAATAAGTACTTAAAA
>JBLHHD010000430.1:0-3652 GCA_047614605.1 Alteromonadaceae bacterium | reverse complement strand
ACAATCATCAGGCCCCACTTTGGTGCCCATCTGTGCCACCTCGCCGTTAAAGGTGACCTGCCCCTGCTCGATTAATTTATCGGCTTCACGGCGCGAACAAACCCCGGTTTCGCTGATATATTTATTCAGCCTTTTAAGCTCACTTGACATTATTTTCTCTACTGATAGTTACCAGGCTCATTGGCTGCTATTATGGCAGCTTGAGCTAAGACGAGCAAACACGAGCACAGCTTTACCAACGACAAAAACAACCATTTTGCTCAAGCACCAGCAGTTGTGGATCAAAACCCTGTTGGAGGTTATTTAAAACCAGCTCCACATAACTACTGCCAGTACCACACACTACCCCAGCGTTGTGGGGTCCCAAGTAACTCACTGAGCGCTTTTTAAGATCAAAGATAAGCGCTCCTGGCGTTGCGGGAATGAGTTGCGAAGATTGCCTGTAAGCTGACTCGCTGAGTGTCACTATCGAGTAACCAGCCACCTCAGTCAAGTCCAGTAATTGTGGCAACAACTCGACTAAAGCGGTCGCTTTTCCCGGCGGTACCATCAGCAAATGTTGCGCCCCAGCCCAGTGAGGGTCTGCTGCAAGCTGTGCAATAGTGTCGCCAGTAAATTGAGTGCAACGACAGTCAGGGTTTAACCAGTGAAAGATAAATAGATCATTGCCAGAAGTGGTATAACCGCTAACAAAATCAATCAATTTGTGCTGATTAACCTGCCCGTCAGGGTATAACCCGGTAAAATCAAACGGTTGAATAAACCGCCAGAAGAACACATAAAAACACCCCACCACCGCCACCAGCCAACAGGCCAGCAGCCCGGTGATACGTACTTTGCTATACGACAAAGCGATTTAACTGCGTTTCCAAAGCATCACTATGGCGTTGCAAACCGATCACTGAATTGACCACCAGACTAATATGTTCGCCATTTTTCTCTGTGCTTGATTTGATTTGGCCAACATTAGTCGCAATATCTTTGCTCACGTCGCTCTGCTGATTAATATTGGTGGCCATTTGTTCATTAAGTCCAGCCAGTTGCTTGATCACCTCATTGGCCCGTGCCATTTCTTTATTGACTTCGTCAGAAATCGACATACTGCTACTGATCTGGTTTAAACAACGTTCCATATCCAGTACTGCGTTTTGGCCGCTTTCCTGAATTTGTGAAATAATGGTATGTGTCTGGTCAACTGACTCTCTGGTCCTTGACGCTAATGTTCTCACTTCATCAGCCACCACCGCAAAACCTCGTCCGCTTTCACCCGCTCGGGCCGCTTCAATCGCCGCATTTAATGCCAGCAAGTTGGTTTGTTCAGAAATGGCATTGATCACCTGTAATACCTGACTGATTTGTTGGCTTTGCTCAGACAATTCAACAATGGTTTTATTGGCATTATTGATAATATCCTGCAACGTAGTCATCGACTCCTGTGATAAATGCATCGCCTGAGACGTCTGGTTATTACAATCAACTGCTACCTGCACTTTTTCAAAGGCGTTATTGGCATCCTCGACCATTTCACTAAAAGTACAGACCATTTGTTCGGTTGCCGAAGCTATTTCAATGGTTCCCTGGACTTCCTGACGAGAGTTTTCATCAAATTGCTGAAAGCTGGCAGTGACCTGCTCCACCGAATCAACAATATAACGGTTAGAAGACTTAACCTCATTTAACGCTTCACGAGTACTAAAAATAACGGTATTGAGTTTTTTTAATAATGGGTTATCGGTTTTACCTTCATTATGAGTAAAATCCAACTGACCGTCGCCGATCACCTTGTTTAATGAACTCACCAGAGCGATTTCATGCTGAGAGCGGATACATTGATAGGCTAAAATGGCACATTCGATCACCACATAAAACGCATGTTGCAAGACAATCACCAAAGACAGATTGTCTGGGTCAAACAGCATCACCCCGGTGCCGCTGACCTGTAAAAAATAAAAACTAAAATGGTGGATGGCAGCGACCACGGCAGCGGTTAAAAATACCGTCCAATCCTTGTAGGCAAACAATACCGCAATGACCACAAAATAACCAAAATGCGCCTCGACCATGCCATTTAGCTGCTGTACGTGTAAGGACACAAATAACAATAAAGTAATACAAACCACATGCCGGGTGAGACTTTGTCCAGATTGAGAGCTAATCAATACAAATGCTGGCACAATAATAATACCCCCCAAGATCAGTGCTTCCATCCACGTCGAGTAAACCCCCGCATAAACAAAACTGAGCAACCATGCACCGAGTAATATCCCCTGCATTTGCCGATCAGTTTGTTGATGGATATGTTGTAGCTCATTAATTTTCATTTTTACGTATAACCTCATTAATAGTTTAAAGTTCATCGCCAAGCAGGCAGCAGGCCACTTCAGAAGGTCCCTATTATAATTCTAAATCCATTAAGTAACTAATATCATTGATATAAAGCTCGCTGGGGATGATAAAAACAGACATGTTTCGATTTATAACTTTGCTGATTGCACCGGATGAATATCTCGTTAAAATAATTCGATATCTTCTTTTTCTCGATCAGATTTAAGGCGTTTATCCTTGATTAGCTGAACAAAACATTCGACCCGGTTACGACCATGTTCTTTGGCATAATAAAGCGCTTTATCGGCTTCGCCAAAAACGACAGTGGGATTCGCTTGTGCGTCAATGTTAGTGTAACCAATACTCACGGTGATTTGATCAATTTGTGGAAATGCAGTGGTCGCAATGGCCGCCCTAAAACGCTCAAAAGTTTCCTGAGCCTGTTGTTGATTAAGTCCCACCAGTAATACCGCAAATTCTTCGCCGCCATAACGAAACAGCGCATCTTCATTGCGAAAACAATCACGCATCTGCTGAGCCAGCCACAATAACACCTCATCACCAAACAGGTGACCAAAGACATCATTGACCCGTTTGAAATAATCGATATCAATTATACCTAAAAAACCAACAGCCTCTCGACTGCCTTGACGACGCTCGCCAGTTTCTTTATGTAACATCGATGAATTACGCACCAATGCATCCAAGCGAGTGTCGAATACCCGGCGATTAAGCAGTCCGGTCAGCGCATCTCTTTCACCAGCATCGAGTAATCCCATGAAGTTGGTAAAGATAGCGCCAATAGCTTTGAGTAAACCCAGCTCTGCTTCGGTTAGCTCATTACGCTCTGCGACCAAAATATCAAGACAAATCTCACCCAGATAAAGTGGCCAAAAGACCTTGCCTTGCTGCAAATAAAGCTCAGTGGGTGGACGACTTTCTAATTCATGTAAATAGTTATGAACCACAGGATCAATCGCTAAGTTTTCAAGCAACGGTTTTTTTTGTTCTGAAATGGGGGTATTAGGGTCAGGCTGCCAAAAACGAAACTTAGGGCAAAAGTCAGCCCGTCCATCATGAAGCTGTAATAAATATGACTCACAGACCAGCAACTGAGACAGGGTTTTAACCACACTGTGTTCCAATGTGGATCGTTCTTTATTGGCTGATATTTCAACAAAACAATCAACCAGCTGATTAGGATTATTTGACAATGAAAAACCTGTTAAATTAGCGAGACTATTTGAATACTAGCAGTAATTTGGCTTTTTTAAAGGACAAAATACCACAATCTAACCATGTGTAACCGTTACAGCAACATCAACAG
>JBLHHD010000429.1:0-3657 GCA_047614605.1 Alteromonadaceae bacterium | reverse complement strand
ATTGTTCCTCAGCTAGCGCTTTTAGACCCTGGTTGAGTTTATACTCGGTGAAGGTTTTCACCAATAAGGTCGCCAGATAGCTATCCTCAGCGAAAAATGGCTCATTTTTGACATGACCACGGCGTTTTTCTTGGATTAACACATGGCGAACTTTTTTAGTGGTTTTAATTAAAGCGGCGATATGGGCTTCACTTTTTGGCACGATAAAACCCGGTTGCTGATTACGGGTTACGTCAATTCCAGCCAGTTGCTCCTTGGCATCGTTAAGCCTTTCAGTGATACCATGATTATCCTCAGGCATTAACTCCAGCACCTGCTTAAACACATTAACCAGCCGTTGTAATAATATTGCCATTAACTGGTTTGACATGGGCATCTGGACACCATTAACCAACAACTCTTCGAGCTCTGAGACGCTGGCGGCCAACCTTAATAGTGTATGACGGCGTTCAATGGCCTGCTGATGTTTATACTGGGCTATTGCATTGACTGCTAAAAGAAGTCCGATCAATATAAAAATCAATATAATAATTGTTGTTGTCATTTAACCCTCTTTAATTGCCCTTTTTATACCCGGTGAACGTACCCTATGACAATGGAGGTAATCGCGTTAAAAAACAATAGCTCTCATTATTTTTGCGCCAAAAATCGCTCTATTAGTGTGGTTAATTTAGCATAAAAAGTTTCTTCAACATCATCAGGGTTTTTATCGAAAAAGCCCAGGTACTTAATTACCTGTGCCGAGTTTAACTTTTTATGCTGAATGAAATATTCCAGTTCAGGTTTGGTTTTATCATAGCGGGGAATAATTTGTAATAAACAGAAGTGTTCGGCTAAATCATGACTACTTTGATTCGCATAACGACAGAAGGCTTCGACCGTATCGACACCATCTGGGCCAAGACTACCAGGTTCTATCCTGGCAATAACAGTCAGCTTTTTATCTACAGGTACTGCGCGGCTCTTTTTCATTGCTTGTCTTGCTCAAATGTCGATGACTTAATCATAGTTAATTGTTTGCTTAATTAAAATGAAAAGTTACGAAAGGTTTGCAAGCTGCGGATTTTGCCCTAGTAAAACCCGCAACTCGGCTTAATTTGACCGATATATTCTATATATTAGTGTAGTATTTTCTTGATTTATCAATCGCCTGGCAAAGTAAATCCAGCTCGCCCAACAATCTTGGGGTCATTCGGTGCAACAAATCAGCATCAGGGGTAATAACCTGCTGATGTTTCACTGCACTAAAGGCTTGCCAGTCTTGCCAGTTAAACCCTTCTTTGTCTTTTTGATTAACCGATAATGGCACAACAATCAGCTTAATGTCATGCACCAACACCTGCTCTATACCCACCTGAGGGTAACGGTTAACCGCATTATAAAACGGATTTTTTGCCCGGCAAACATCCAGATGTAATTGCGGCCAACTGCCTTTAGCAATTGTCGACAAAGGTCGCGACCACAATTCATAAAAGACATTCAGCAAGGGTTTATCCTGATACTGCTGACGAATTTTCGCCAATTTTTGCCGATACTCATCAGCCAGTTTTTTACCCTGTTGTGCATGACCGCTAAGCTCACCAAAATAAGCCAGCTCTTTAGCAACATCATCAAGGGCTTTGGGATCAGAATAAACCACTTTAAAACCGAGTTTTTGCAACCGTTCAAGATCATCCACCGGGTTACCGGTTTTCCATGCGATGATCAGATCAGGTTGTAACTTCACCACCTTTTCGATTTGCAGCCGAGCATAATTACCCACCCGGGGAATGTTTTTAGCTGCTGCAGGATAATCAGCAAAATCAGTAGTGGCAATGATTTGACTGCCCGCCCCCACCGCAAACAACAACTCAACCACATGAGGCGACAAGGCTAAAATTGTTGGCTTTTTTACGATTGCCGAATAGGCCGTCAGATGAAAACTCAGCAGTATCAGCGTCAGTAGTTTCAAGTTGAGGTTCACCAATCAATCCCTTTTTGGGCTTTCACCCCATTATCAAATGCATGTTTTACCGATTGCACTTCACTAACCGTATCGGCCAACTCAATCAATTCGCGGTGACAAGCCCGCCCCGTAACAATCACATGCTGATTAACCGGACGACTGTTGATGGCGTCTAATACGTCTTCAAGATCAAGATATTTAAACGTTAACATATACGTTAACTCATCCAATAAAACCACATCAATTTTAGGGTCTGCCAGCAAGACCTTAGCGCTTTGCCATACCTCGATAGCAGCAGCCATATCCTTTTCTTTGTCCTGAGTATTCCAGGTGAATCCGGTGCCCATCACAAAAAACTCGACCCCGGCATTGCTCAGTAAATTACGCTCACCACAAGCCCAGCTGCCTTTGATAAACTGCACAACTGCCGCCGTTAAATCATGACCTACCGCCCGGGCAACAGTACCAAAGCCCGATGTCGATTTGCCTTTACCATTACCGGTGATCACAATCAACAAACCACGTTCATCCTGAGCCGCATCAATTCGTGCATCAACCTGACTTTTCACTTTTTGCATCCGCGCCTTATGACGCTCGTTTTTATGCTGCTCATCAACCATTTTAATTGCCTTATTGTAAAAAAGTTTCTATTTTATCGATAGCCAAATGCTGCTCTACCGCATCAGCCAACCGCTCAATTGCCGCTTCTTGCTGCTCGGCGTAACCGGGCTGTTGCTCTAAATCAACCTCAAGCCAACGGGCAAGCAAGCGGATCACCTCATCATTTTCAAACAATCCATGCAGATAACAGCCCGCCACATTATTATCACCGTTAATATAACCGTCGGTTTGACCGTCAGGTAGAGTAATAAGTGATGTCACTGTTAAGACGAGTTTGGCTCACATGAATTTCATAACCCGACACCGTTGTTGTTTGGTCCGCCAGGTTCAATTGCCCCTGAGTATGAGTTAACGTTTTTTCGCTTGTCAGTTCACTGACCAGCGGCAGCAAGTTTAATCCTTCACGACTACCGACTGACCCTTCGAGCCCTTGGAGGTCGTTAATCACTTCGCCCAGCATTTAGTAACCGCCACAAATGCAATACCTTGCCGCCAAAACGCAAATGGCGGGTAATGTCATTATGCCAGTTATGTTGGCGTAAAAAGTTTATATCACTACAGACGTTTTTACTGCCGGGCAAAATAATTAAATCCGCAGGGGGTAAGGGTTTACCTGGCCCGGCAAAAATCAAATCAATGGCAGGATGCAGCCGCAGGGGTCACCGCGCTGTTAAGGGCCATACTTTGCGGCTTAAACGGCACAACCTTATGTCCTTTTCGATGAAAATACGGTACAAACTGGTTACCATTAAACTTTTACCCGCATCAGAGGTAGTCCCCTGGATCAACAACGTCGCCATAAATTTTCTTAATCCTTAACCTTAACCTTAACTTTTTGCATTGCGGTAAATAACAAATAAAAAGAACACACTACCAATCGCCGAAGTGATAATAACTATCGGAATTTCCAAATCGCTAAAAGCACTACGGGCCAGCACATCAACCCACAATAAAAAACAACCGCCCACTAACGATGAGCCAATAATAAGCTCAAGCGTGGTGACACCCACCCAATGACGCACAATATGGGGGATCATCAAACCAACAAAACCAATACCGCCGCAATAAGCCACGATGGTGGCCGTTAAAGC
>JBLHHD010000428.1:0-3658 GCA_047614605.1 Alteromonadaceae bacterium | reverse complement strand
GAGATTTAACCCCAGGTGAGGGGTAAACGCCAAGATGTGAATGCACATCGATTATGCCCGGTGTCACCCATTTGCCTTTGGCATTAATGGTAACAGCCCCATCGGCGCTGAGATTTTTACCCACCTGTTTGATTTTACCGTCAACAATTAATACATCCGCATCATCAAGCCGTTCACCGGTACCGGTTAGTACGGTAGCATGTTGAATAAGGGTATTTTGTTGTGGTAAAACCTGGTAGGTACTGGGGTAGGGATTTTTGTTTATGGTGACTTTGGCATCTTGCGGTTCGGTTGGCTGGCAACCAGCAAGTGCCGCACTGATAGCAATCAACAGCACTGGGGTAGCAGATCTTTGCATTAGCGGATATTTCCTAGGGTAGTATTTTTGGCATTACTGTAACGAACAATTGTGTAATAAGCGATAGCAAACGCATATTTAGGCTGTAAAAGTTTATGTACGTGTCGTTCAGTGGCTGGCTTGACTTTGGCCGCTGTCGGCAGCCTACAGATTAATTATGGGCAGGTCGGTGCTTTATCAAGCCTAAATCAACAAAGAAATTTAAGATTGGTCCATTTTATCCTATTAAATCAATGAGTTAGTTTTTTATGTGTACCACCGTGCTGGCGTATTTACGATGAACTGCTAATCTGTGATTAACTCACTTTTTTAAGTCGGAGCCAATGGCTTGTCTTTTAGGCCGTTAACCCGGCAACCTGTCTGTGACTTTTTAAATGCACAGTGCGGGCTAGATCGGGCTGAAAATAATGTTAATGGAATCTTCAGAGCAATTTGAAAAGCTGATACGGGGGTGAACCGATGGGTGTAAAGCGTGTTTTAGTGGTGGATGATTCTTTAACCATTCGCAAACTGATTGTTGAACTGATTAATAAACAATTTGATTTTACGGTGGTGGGTGAAGCTCAGGACGGTCAGGAGGCTATTGAGCTGACTGAGCGCTTAAAACCGGATGTGATCACGATGGACATGATGATGCCCAAATTTAATGGCTATGAGGCTACCCGGCTGATTATGGCCAACTGCCCCACGCCGATTTTAATTATCTCGGCATCGACCAATCGGGGTGAATTGATGAAAACCTATGATGTACTGGCTGCGGGGGCGGTGAGTGTGGTCGAAAAACCCGGTGCCAGTGCGACCATTGATGATACCTGGGAGCATGAATTATTGGTTGAGTTACGGTTAGTTTCTCGAATTCCGGTGGTGCGCCACCTCGAAGGCCAATGGGACAAAGATCTCTGGGCACGAAAAACGAATGGCGTAGGCCAACCACTGGCAACGGTAGCCTCCAAAGCGTTTACTCATGTGGTGATTGGCGGCTCTACGGGAGCTCCGGGGGCGTTAAATACCTTGTTAAAAGCGCTGCCCGAAGATTTTGCTTTGCCGATCGTTTGCGTGATCCATATCAATGATGCTTTTTCGACGTCACTGGCACAGTGGTTAGATCGCAGTAGCAAACTGAATGTGGTGACGCCGCAAAATCATGAGACTTATAATCGGCCCGGTTGCGTTTTTGTTGCCCCTTGTGGGGTGCATCTGGTGATGGATAAATTTCGTCTGCGTTATAGTGATGGGCCACTGCGTAATTATTGTCGGCCTTCGGTTGATGAGTTGTTTGAATCGGCAGCCAAAGCGCAGGGTAGTGGTTTGATAGGCGTCCTTTTAACCGGCATGGGAAAAGATGGTGCCCAGGGTATTAAAGCGATTAAGGAGGCGGGGGGTTATACCATTACTCAAAGTGAAGAAAGCTGTGTGGTTTATGGGATGCCAGCTCAGGCTGACAAACTGTGTGACAACGACAAACACCTGTCACCCCAAGCGATAGCGGAGCATTTGGTGGCTTTAGCTGACAAGTCGTATCAGTTCAGTTGATGAATGACTAAACACAGATTAAAAAACAGACCGTTTTGGTGGCCGACGACAGCTTGACTTATCGCGGTACGATTGAAGCGTTGCTGGTGGATGATGGATGGTTACTCGATGCCACGACGAGCATAAACACAGCATCGGCGGTAATAAAAACAAAGCGAGCTAGTCTATTGAGGTAAGACATTTAAGATCATAACTATAATGGGGATTAAAGGATACCTTGATTTTGACGGTACCCTTTGAACCATTTTGTGCGGTCGATTAAGCTGGGCTTACGTTTTCAGCTTGTGGACCTTTTTGACCTTGAGTCAAATCAAAAGATACCGCTTGACCGTCAGTTAAAGAACGATGACCGTCACCTTTAATTGAACTGAAATGAACGAATACGTCAGGGCCGCCTTGTTGCTCAATGAAACCGAATCCTTTGCTATCATTGAACCATTTAACGGTGCCTGTAACTTGATTTGACATCTGTACTTTCTCTCTTTGCAATTAAAACCAGCAGTATGCTGTTATTATTTTCCGGTCAACTATTGACTGGAAAGTCATTAACCCGAGGCCCGGAAAATGTCCGGTTGTTGCCCCATAAGGCTATTGGGAAAGTATTCTACAACCCCGAATGAGTCGTGTAAAGACAGGGTTTTGGTTAATTTTAAAAAGAGGGATTCAGGCACATAAGCAGCCTAGCGGCACAGACCAGAATTGATCTGCAGGCACAATACTCAGGCGGGTAAAATATTCACGAAATGGCCATTCTCACCCCGTGTTTGGTGATTAAACTCGCCAATTATCAAATATTTAAGAAATGATCCAGATTATCTATTAACATTCTGTTTTGCTCGACTATAATTCCCTACACGACTATAGAAATGCTAATTCAACAAGAGACGACTAAATTGATTAATAAATATCAACTGTCATTGGTAATGAGTACGATAGTGCTGTCGACTTTGCCCAGCTCTGCTGCAGAACCTGCACCGCAAAGCGATAAAAATGCCGATACCCAGAGTAGTCGAAAAAACCAGGCAATAGAAGTGATCGAGGTCACCGCCCGTAAAAAGGTCGAATCCCTGCAACAAGTCCCAATGAGCGTATCCGCGATCACCCCAACCCGGATCAAAGATTTTGGCATTAATGATTTACAAGATTTAAGTGTCTATGTTCCAGGTCTGGAGCAACCCAAATTGGTTATTCAAAGTCGGCTGATGTTGCGTGGAGTATCCTCGGGCGATAACAGCGCTTTTGAGCAGGCGGTGGGCACTTATGTTGATGGGATTTACCGGGGACGAATGCACCAGCAACGCAGTGGCTTTTTTGATATGGAGCGAGTCGAGGTGCTTAAAGGCCCTCAAGTAACCCTATATGGCAACAGCTCCATTGGCGGAGCGGTGAGCATGTTTACGCAAAAACCCGGTTTTGAACTGGCGGGGTTTATCAACACCAAATATGAATTTGAATATAAACAAAGCCAATTTGAAGGGGCGGTAGATATTCCGCTGTCTGATACTTTTGCGGTGCGAGTGTCTGGTAAATGGCGTGATCAGAGCGATGGTTTGTCAGTGAATGCTTATGATGGCAAACAGACGGGCAAACCCGAAGATAAAGCTTTTAGAGTGAGTGCTCTGTGGGAGCCCAATGATAAGCTTAGTGTTAATTTACGCTATGAAAGCGGCAATTATCGTATTGATGGCCACAATCTTGATCCGTATAAACATGTCGACGGTCAGGGCAATCCGAGGCAACCCAGCGGGTTTACCGGGATTAATGATG
>JBLHHD010000427.1:0-3658 GCA_047614605.1 Alteromonadaceae bacterium | reverse complement strand
ACTAGCACCTGAAGCTAGCGTGTCTACCAATTTCACCACCTCGGCTGAGTGCGGGGGTAATATAGCTCAGCGATATTTGACTGTCAACGGGTTAGCCGCTAAAAAGTGGATAAAAACCTTAGCTAAACCTTAGCTAAGCCATCGACTGATTTTATTTTAAACACTTTGCTTTAAATCCCGCCGCCGACAATGTTAAGGCACTGCCAGCAACTGACTAGCGGTGATCAGTTAACCCGCATTTTATCCCTGAGCGCCTTAAATTCAGTGCCTTCAAACCAGTTTGGCCAGCTATTGTCCGTCGCCAGTAAATAGCCAGTTTCAAAATACAATTGCAGATTTTCTTTAACCCCAGCCCAACCCCAACTTTCATTATATTCATCACAAGTCTGATGATAGCAGCGCCCGACCATAGCTCCAACACGTTGATATATTTGTGCCTCAACCTCGTTAAGTGGGTCATTGCCGCCACCGGCACTTAAAGCCGGTACTCCCTTGATAGCTAAACTGAAATGATCAGAGCGATAATAATAACCACGCTCAGGGTGAGACTCCCGAGACAATACTCTGTTTTGACGGCTGGCCGCTTTTGCCAATACATTTTCTAATCCTGACTTGCCAAAACCCACTACCCTGACGTCTTTTTTACGCCCGGTAATATTAAGGCTGTCCATATTGATCACCCCGACGATGTTTTTTAGTGCAATAGTTGGATTGTCAGCGTAATAACCCGAACCCAAAGTGCCCTGCTCTTCTGCTGCGGCACCGATAAAGGTGATGGAACGTGCCGGACGTTGTTCAAGTGAGCCAAATAACCGGGCAATTTCAATTAACGCCGCGATACCAGTACCATTATCATGCGCACCATTAAAAATCTGATCGCCCTCTAATGCCGGGTCCTGACCGAGATGATCGATATGCCCCATATACAAAATATGTTCATCCGGGTGAGTCCGACCAGGTAAGGTAGCAACCACATTATAACTGACCGAAGGTTCTATTTTCGACTTTAGGACAACCGTTGCAGACAGATTCATATCAACCGCTTTAAATCCTCGCTGGCCAGCTTGTTGGGTCAGTTTTTGTTGACTAAGATCAGCAGCTTTAAATAACTCCGCCGTTTTATCCTGGTTAATCCACATTTCGATATCCAGTACAAGATCGGCATTTTCGCTCTGTGGCAAATGAAACTGAGTACCAGTCCAACTGCTGGCGATCACATTCCAGCCATAACCTGCCGCCCCTGTTTCGTGGATAATAATGGCACCCGCTGCCCCCTGCCGAGCCGCTTCTTCATATTTATAAGTCCAACGACCATAATAAGTCATGGTCTTACCTTCAAATAAAGCCTTATCCTGGCTGGCATAACCGGGATCATTGACCAGGATAACCACGGTCTTGCCAGTGACATCAATCCCGTCATAATCATTCCACTGATATTCAGGCGCATTGATGCCATAACCAACAAAGACCAGCGGCGAATCTTGTAAAGACTGGTTAGGATTGTTTTTTCGACTGTTAGCGACATAATTTTGTTTAAAAGCAAAATCTATCCCGCTAATTTTTAAGGGTTTAACGATTTCACCACTAACCCCCATCATCTGCACTTCTTGCAAATAACTGCCATTATTTCCCGGCTGCAAACCGACCTTTTTAAACGCATTAAGTAAATAATCCCGGGTCAGCTTGTCCGCTGCTGATGCCGGAGCACGCCCGGCAAATCTATCGGATGAAACCGCTTTAACATCGGCTTTATACGAGTCCATGGCAATACTTTGGTAAACCTCAACAAAGTTACCTGTTTTGCTACCCGCTGATGTCGTCAGCGCCATTTTTGTGCAAGCGGTTAATCCCATTGCCCAAAAGGACACCATTAACAACCAACCCAGCCGGGATTGTTTTAAATTATTAGCCACCGATATTCTCCAAAAAGTCTGTTACTGTCAGCAGTCAATATATTTCAACCTCAAGTGAAATACCAGCCATTGTTTCACCCCATCAAAATACCGTATAATCCCAGCCACTATTGAGCTGCAGCCATTAAAAAGCTGACAGCTGTGTCAAATTTATTTTACTGTTTTAAAGGAAAGTCCATGCCATCTATCGGTACTCCATTTAGTTCAACCGCTACCCGCGTCCTTTTATGTGGCGCAGGTGAACTCGGCAAAGAAGTGATCATCGAATTACAGCGTTTGGGCGTTGAAGTGATCGCTGTTGATCGTTACGAAAACGCTCCGGGAATGCAGGTTGCCGATCGTAGTCACGTCGTCGATATGCTCGATGGCAAAGCGTTACGTCAAATCATTGAACTGGAGAAACCAGATTATGTAGTGCCCGAGATTGAAGCGATTGCCACCGATACCTTAGCTGAGCTTGAACAAGAGGGAGTCACTATTATCCCCAGTGCCAGAGCAACTCAATTGACCATGAACCGTGAAGGTATTCGTACCCTGGCTGCACAAACCCTTGGCTTACCGACCTCTCCTTATGCTTTTGCTGACACTGAACAAGCTTTTGTCGAGGCGGTAAATCAAATTGGTATGCCTTGCGTTATCAAACCCATTATGAGTTCTTCTGGCAAAGGACAAAGCGTGGTTAAATCAGCGGCAGATATTGATAACGCCTGGACCTATGCACAAGAAGGGGGTCGAGCGGGTAAAGGCAAGGTCATTATTGAAGGTTTTGTTGATTTTGATTATGAGATCACCTTATTAACCATTAAACATATCAATGGTATCAGCTTTTGTGAGCCTGTCGGTCATCATCAAGAAGACGGCGATTATCGCCAGTCATGGCAGCCCTGTGTAATGAGCCCTGCGGCACTACAAGCGTCAAAAGAAGTCGCTGCGAAGGTCACTGATGCGCTGTGTGGTGATACCGGACGAGGTTTATTTGGTGTGGAGTTGTTTGTCAAAGGTGACGAGGTTTATTTCAGTGAAGTTTCACCACGACCACATGATACCGGCATGGTCACTTTGATATCCCAGGACCTGTCACAGTTTGCTTTACACGTCAGAGCCATTTTGGGTTTACCCATTCCCAATATCGTTCAGCATGGACCTTCGGCTTCAAGTGTCATATTGCCAACTGGCACTTCCACACAGACCCGTTTTAGCAATCTGGGCGCTGCTCTGGCTGAGCCAAATACACAAATTCGTTTATTTGGCAAACCACAAATTGACGGACGTCGCCGCATGGGTGTAGCGATTGCCCGGGATGAAAACATCAAAAAGGCCATCGAAAAAGCCAGCCGGGTAGCCGCTGCGGTTAAGGTTGTGTTTTAACTGCTTTCTTAGCAGGGGGCGAATAACCTCGCTTCCTGCTTATCCGCTCTACATAAATCACTGGACATATCCTCAAGCCTTACTTATGCTTGCTTTACCCCTTGGTATTGAACCTTCTATCCGGCAACCCTTATGGCCAACTTTCAAGTCCACTTTACCACAGCCACTATCGTCAGCAGTATGGCTGCAAGCAGCGCACAAAGTTTACAGTTGGTCCGCCAAGACGAAATTGTCATTTTATGGTTATGCGGTATCTTCGGTGGTTTGCTGCCAGACATTGATTCTGACAACTCCACCTCATTGCGGCTTATTTTTAATGTCTTTGGCCTAACGGCAGCCTTGTGTTTTTCTGGCTGGTTTTATTCACTGCTGTCTTT
>JBLHHD010000426.1:0-3660 GCA_047614605.1 Alteromonadaceae bacterium | reverse complement strand
ATGGCCATATCTAAAGGCGAAAAAATCAACCTCGACGTTAGTGGTCAAACTCGTCAAGAGGTGATTAAAGTTGACCCCATTGAAATGGCTGCTAGCTTATCGTGGCGTAAAGGCCAGCTGATTTTTCGCGGTGAGTCTTTAGCCGAAGCGATGGCTGAGATTGGTCGTTATACGGATATTGAATTTGAGCTGGCCGATGATGACAAACTAAAACAAATACCCGTCGCCGGAATGTTTAAAACTGGTGATGTGACTGGTTTGCTCGAAGTGTTGAGTCGCAATTTTAACATCAGTTATGAAAAAGTGAGCGACGATAAAATCAAGCTCAAATACGCCGGGTAATCCGGCGCCTATATACACCCAATAAGTAACACCCTAATAATAAGAGGATACCTGTCAATGACAAGTCAACTTTCGCCAGCGGGTTTAGACAACTCGTTACCCAAAAAAAACAACGCACAAGGTTCAGTGTGGTATGTTTTGTTTATTTCTTCGGTTGCCGCGATTGGTGGTTTTCTGTTTGGTTTTGACTCGGGGGTTATCAACGGCACGGTATCGGCCTTAGCCAATGCCTTTGAAGCCAACGATATTTCAACTGGTTTTAATGTCGCCTCGGTGTTGTTAGGTTGTGCTCTGGGGGCATTGATGGCGGGGCCTTCAGCCGATCATTTTGGTCGTAAATTTATTATGATCATTACCGCCACTATTTTTGCCCTTAGTGCTTTTGGTTCAGGCATCGCCGAATCTTCAAGTGAGTTTATCTTCTATCGTTTACTGGGTGGTTTGGGTATTGGTGCTGCATCGGTATTGGCGCCCACTTATATTGCCGAGGTTGCGCCTGCTGCATTAAGGGGGCGATTGGCGACTTTGCAACAATTAGCCATCGTGCTGGGTTTGTTTGCGGCTTTTTTAAGTAACTACATTATTGCCTCTAATGCTGGCGGTGCCCAAGCGACTTATCTGTTGGGTTTTGAAGCCTGGCGCTGGATGTTCTGGGTTGAACTTATTCCAGCAACCCTGTTTTTTGTTGGGGTGCTTTTTATCCCCGAATCGCCACGTTATTTGGTCACTCAAGGGCAAATCGAAAAGGCCCGGGCGATATTTAAACGAATCGATAACGGCGCTGAAGATGGGTTGGTTGACGACGTTAAAGCCTCATTACATGGGGATAAAAAACCGAGTATTAGTGACTTGTTTATTGAGGGTCAAAAGCAAATTCATCCGATCATCTGGGTGGGTGTTGCACTGTCGGTATTTCAGCAGTTCGTTGGTATTAATGTGGTCTTCTATTATGGCTCAGAGCTGTGGCAAGCGGCTGGGTTTGATGAATCACAATCGTTATTTATTAACGTATTGGCGGGTATCACCAATATTGTCTCAACCTTTATTGCTATCGCTTTGATTGATAAAGTGGGCCGCAAGCCATTATTACTGGTGGGTAGTGTCGGTATGTTTATCAGTTTGTCGGCCCTGACCTTTATTTTTGGCAGTGGTGGATTGGACGAACTCGGCAAATTAGCGTTAACAGACGGGATGGGTACGCTCGCGCTGATTATGGCTAACCTGTTTGTGGTCTTTTTTGGTTTAAGCTGGGGACCGGTGGTTTGGGTATTGTTAGGCGAGATATTTAACAACCGCATTCGAGGTGCCGCCCTTGCCGTTGCAGCATCTGCACAGTGGCTGGCAAACTTCACCATCACCATGACCTTCCCACTATTACTCGGCAGTGTCGGTTTGGCAGGAGCCTACGGCTTATACGCCGCCTCCGCATTCGTCAGCATATTCTTTGTGGTCAAATACATCAAAGAAACCCGAGGCGTAAGCTTAGAACAAATGTGATTTAGCGTTAGCACACCAACAAAAAAGGCACCTCAACGGTGCCTTTTTTCATTTAATAAGCGATTAACCACCCCTTATTTACTATTCTTCTTCTCCCAAAACTCAGCTTTTTCAATGCCTAGTGCTTTAGGGTCGAAGGTGTATTTTTCTTTGCCTGCTTTACGCTGGGCTTCGTAGTCTTTTAACGCTTTAATCGCCGGTTTTGCCATGAAGAAGATAATTAAGATACCAACGATATTTAACCAGGCCATCAAACCTACGCCGATATCACCTAAGCCCCAGGCCAAATCGGCAGTTTTAACTGCACCGTAAAAGGTTGAGAACATTAAACCAATTTTTAACGCGGTGGTTAATCCGGTCATTTTGATCGTGCGCTTTAAATACGCTACGTTGGTTTCGGCAATGTAGTAATAAGCCAAAATGGTGGTGAATGAAAAGAAGAACAAGGCCAAAGCAATAAAAGGTTTACCAACACCAGGCATTACACTTTCAACAGCTGTTTGAGCAAAAGCAGGGCTGTTAGCAGCCATCAGCGGATCAACGTTTTGAACGAGTATTGCTGCGCCCTCTGGATGAACATTGTAAGCCCCAGTGATTAAAATCATAAAGGCGGTTGCTGAACAAACAAATAAGGTATCGATATAAACTGAGAATGCCTGAACCAAACCTTGTTGGGCAGGGTGGTCAACCTCGGCTGCGGCTGCGGCATGAGGGCCTGTGCCTTGTCCGGCTTCATTAGAGTAGATACCCCGCTTAACACCCCAGCCAATCGCGGCACCAAAACCAGCCATCGGTGAGAATGCATCGCCAATGATTAGCGCGATAATACCCGGCAGTTTGTCATAGTTTAAAACGATAATAACAATAGCAACAATGATGTAGGCCAAAGCCATTAGTGGCACGACTACCTGAGTGAATCCGGCGATACGTTTTACGCCACCAAAGATAATGAAACCAAGGATCATCACAATACCTACGGCAGTGACGACTTTGGCTGAACTGAGCAGGCCAAACACCGTGTCAATCATAGGCCCTGTGCCGAAGGCCATTTCTACCGCATTACCAATACTGTTTGATTGAACACCCGGTAGTAATAAACCGGTAGCAATAATAGTGGTGATGGCAAACACCCATGCATACCATTTTTGCCCCATGGCTTTTTCAATATAATAAGCCGGACCACCACGGTATTGACCATCAATCTCTTCTTTATAAATTTGCGCCAGAGTTGACTCTACATAAGCAGTAGCAGCGCCTAAGAATGCGACCAGCCACATCCAAAAAACGGCACCGGGTCCACCAAAACCAATCGCAGCAGCAACACCGGCAATATTACCGGTGCCTACGCGACCCGAAAGTGATACGGATAATGCCTGAAACGATGAGATACCTGAGTCTGAGCTTTTGCCAGAAAATAATAAACGCCACATCTCACCAAACAAACGCACCTGCACAAAGCGAGTCAGTATAGAAAAAAATAAACCGGCGCCGAGGCAAAGGTAAATTAATGACTGACTCCAGATGAAACCATTTAAGGTATTGACTAATTCTTGCACTTAAAACTCCGGTCTTTTTATCGTTGTTGCCCTGATAACTCAAGGGTAGAGGGTAGGCTCAATTTAAATTGTTGAACGAGCGTTAAAATAACACAGCATCGCTGTAACGTCCACTGTGGGGCGTTTACGGTACTGCTACCGGATCAATCCTCCGATTGCTGCTGCATTTATTGATCAATCATCGACATAATTGAGCTGGCCTCGTTTTACAACCAGTATTAAGTGCAATGACAATTTTTGAAGGCTGTCCAGGCGATATTGGCAC
>JBLHHD010000425.1:0-3666 GCA_047614605.1 Alteromonadaceae bacterium | reverse complement strand
ACCTAACCAACATTAACGTTGTAATACCGTGCTGGCTGCTGAGTTGTTTGCCGTTCGGCTGGTATTATTATTGATACAAGCATTGTGCAATTTCATCTAACTCAAAGCTCCCCAAGCAAAGGCAAGGTAACAATAACCACAACACCGCTTTTTCTTGAGCTGGGATCGGCCCAGTTTTCGGCGGCGATTTTGCCCTGATGAAATTGGGCTATCAGGCGGGCGATGTATAAACCTATGCCTAAATGGGGCTGTTTTTGCTGGATTGGCGGGCGTAATGACACCATTGAATCAAAAATTCGGTCTTTCATTTCTTCTGGCAAAGCAGGGCCGCTGTTGCTAATGCTAAAGATGGCGCTGTCCTTGTCTTGTAAGGCGGTGATGGTGACTGGTTGACCGTCTTGCGAAAACTCTACGGCGTTGTTAACTAATTTGTCGAGCAGTTGGGCGATGTATTCTGGGGCACCATTGATGTTTAGCGGGGTGGTCGACAGGTCAAGGCGAAACTTAATTTTTGGGTAAGCGTATTTGTAGCCCTCGACACAACCGCTTAGTACTTCCATTAAATCAAATGCTTCTTTTTCGGCACTTTGCAGGGTCTGCTCCAGCCGGGTGGCTTCGCTCATGTTGGTGATGATTTTGTTGAGTCGGGTGATCCCTTCTTGTGCCCGGTCCATGTACACTTTGGCTTCGTCGTTTAGGGGTTGCATGGCGAGATTTTCAAGCGATGAACGAACCACGGCTACCGGGGTGCGTAATTCGTGTGACAGACGCGACGACATATTCTCTAAGTAGTGATTATATTGGCCTAACCTGCCGACAATACTGGCGAACGTGCGCGAAAGGTCGCCTATCTCGTCACGGGTTTTTGAGCCTTTAATGACGTTTTTGATTTTGCCCTGCTCATCAATGGCTTGTTCGGTTTCGTTGCGTAATTTACGAATACGGCTCGAAATGCGTGAGGCGAATAAAAATAACGCCGTTGTGCCCAGTGTCATCACCGCAAGGATGATGTTAAACAGCTTTTCGAGGGCTTTATTTCGCAGCGACTTGATGCCGTTGGTGGTTTCTTCTGCGATTACCGCGCCCATGACTTTGTTGTCTATCCAGATGGGGTAGGCGGCGGATAATATTACCGCTCGTTTATCGGCGGTTAATCGCCACTGGGACTTTTGTTTGCCCGTTAATGCTGAGGTTATTTGTTCCCCTTCTAGTCGGCCCGCGTCGTATAATTCGTCAAGAAAGTTTTCGGTGGGGCGGGTCAGTATTGTGTAATAAAGCGGCAATAATACCATCTTTTCAAACTGTTGCCATAAATTCGCTGGTTGGCTGCGATCCTCTGCTGCCAGCTCCCAAATGCTGCCAGATGAGCGAATATCGCCGGTTTGTGCTAGCACCCTTTGGTGTTGATCAACCACCCACAAGCGATAGCTGGTGTGGCCCATGCCTTTAATTATGCGTTCAATTTCGGGGGAAGGGACCAACACGGTGCCTAACTTGGTGTGATCGGTAATATCCGAGGTGCCAATGGTTACACCTTGCTGGCGGTACATTGCGTCGTCGACATCGGTGATGGCAAAGCCTATCTTGGTGCCGAGCATACTCAGTGGAATGCGTATTTCGACGTTGTAACCCTGTTTGGTTTGCAGCCATTTGCCCTGTATGCGTGTTTCGGGTTTAGCTTTGAGCGGGTCGTCGCTGTTTTCATCAAGCAAGTAACTGTCAAGCCAGCCCGATTCTTTGTTGGAGATAATGTAATGTCTAAATTGCCCATCGGGGGTGATCAGGGCGATTTTTAAGTGATCGTTACGCTTTAAACGGTAGGAGTTAGCCGCACGATAGACGACGTTATCGTCAAACACTTCAAAAAAGGCATAAAGGAAACGGTCGTATTTACCAACCATATGATTAAAGTTGAGGGTATCAGGCTGATAACTGCTGCTATCGTAAGGCAAACTGCCTTCAATCAGGTGATCGTCGGCGTAATGCAAGGTGTGTTGTTTGTATTCACTCCAGTCATTGAGCTTGCCATCAAGCTGGATCGGTTGGTTGATGGGGTAGGCATACAGATCGCGGCCTTTAACCACCGTTTCCAAAAAGCTGGCTTGTTCGTCAAACAGGTTGGGCCGTTCATGTAGGGCGGTTGCCAGTGCTCTGGCGGTGCCTATTAGCGTACGCTCCTGACCTTGCCTGAGATACTTTTCCATTTCCCACACATATTGGTAACCCAGCCACGGTATTGCAAACAAAAAGCCCGATAGCAATACTAATTTGGCCCGCAAGCCAAAGGGAATATTAAACATTAAGACGGTTCATTCCAGCGATAACCCATGCCGTAAACCGTGTCGATACAACTAAACTGTGGATCAAGTTGGAGAAACTTCTTACGGATACGTTTGATATGGGAGGTGATTGTGCTGTCATCTACCACGATCTTCGATTCTTGCATTAACTGTTCGCGACTTTTTACATGACCGGCGTGTTTTGCCAGCGCATAAACCATCCAAAACTCGGTGACGGTGATCTCTATTGCCTGAGTATCCCAGTGGATCGTCATGCGGTTGGTGTCTATGGTCAGTTTGCCTGAGGTTAACAAGCTATCTTCGCTGGTGGGTTGGTCCATTACATCTAATCGTCTGAACAAGGCGGCAATTCGGGCGGTTAAATGGGGCAGACTGATATCTTTGGTCAGGTAGTCATCGGCTCCCATACGTAAACCGCAAACCGTATCAAAATCGTTGTCTCTGGCGGTTAAAAAGATGATGGGGATGGTGCTCGACATAGCTCTTAATGATTGGCATAAGCTAAAGCCACCGTCAATTTCGTCTTCAAGGCCAATATCAATGATAGCCAGATCAGGCAGACGGTTTTTAAAGGCCGCTAATGCCTCGGGGCGATTGGCAAAGGTGTGTACTTCATACCCTTGTTTACGCATCACGTCGGCGTAGTTTTCTCTGATGGCGATTTCGTCTTCGACAATCGCTATGGTGCGGCTCATGGTTGGTTCACTCGTTTGCTGATTGGCCTATAAACCCGACTATACAGTAATTTTCTGACAATTTAAGTGCTCAAATTGATAAAAACCACATTGCCATTTTTCTGCCACATTTGATCGCAACATTGCCCCTTTTGCCCCCCCGAATTGCCATAAAAATGCGTTTTAATTACCACATCAACAAGGCAGCAGCATTTACCAGTCTGCACCAATAAACCAATTACTTAACAGGAATAACATCATGAACAACAAATTAGTCATCACTGCCCTTTCATTAGCAATGGGCTTATCACTGGTTAGCACCAACACTTTTGCCGCAGGCCAAAAAGACAAGGTCTATGAGCAGCAAAACGCGGGTGTGGGTATCGGTTTTGTCATTGGTGCTGCGTTTGGTGGGCCGTTAGGGGCTATTGCGGTAAGTGCTGTGGGTAACCTTGTTGGCGAGTCGCTGGGTGAAAAGGAGGAGATTGTTCAGTTACGCGATTCTTTGCAAGATTCACAGGCTCAAATTGCTCAGGTTAAACAAGAGCAATTGCGCCAGCAGCAACTAGCACAACAACAGTTTGAAGCGATGCAGCTGCGATATGTCGACAAACAGCTGCAATATGAACAGAAAATGGCGTCTATGTACCAACAGGTAGAAGCTAACAAGTCACTGGCCGTTTCACTGCAGT
>JBLHHD010000424.1:0-3670 GCA_047614605.1 Alteromonadaceae bacterium | reverse complement strand
TCAAGCGTGAAACCCGCAAGATAGCTAAAATGCTTAACAAGCTGCCACTGGCCGATTTTGCATCAGGCCAGTGGGGTTATCAGGGGCTTAAATTAACCCCTGTAGCGACATATAATGCTAAAAACAGCTCTGTTCGCTAATTAAGTTCAGTTTAAACCCGGCTTAAAGTCGGGCCATTTTATCGGTGGCTTCAATCAAATGATGTTTAGTTTGGGTTTCGATTGAGGCATGACCGGAGGCTTCGCTGGTGATTAAAGTCGATTTAGGGAGCTGTTGATGAAGCAGCCAGGCATTATCAAAAGGGCAAACAATGTCGTAGCGACCATGGATGATAGTGGTGGGAATATGGCTGATCTTGTGACAATTAGACAAAATTTGATTATCGGTTAAAAAGCAGTCGTGAACCATGTAATGAGCTTCGTGACGAGCGAGTGTCCAGCAGGACTCATCATCTTCAGCCATCAGAGCCAAAAACGCTGTGTTTGTCTGCAATGTACAACAACGAATTTCCCATATACTCCAGGCCCGGGCAACTTTCATTGCCGCTGCTTTATCATCACCAGTCATGATCTCATAGGCGGCGTTAACCGACGGTTGTGATTGACCCTCAGGCAGGGCATCAAGATAATCTTGCCAATAGTCTGGGAAGATCCGGGCAGCACCGCCACCGTCGGTAAAGGTCCATAGGGTATCTTTTGTACGACCAAGGAAAATACCGCGTAATACCAGACTGATTACCGACTCAGGGTGTGTCTGTGCATACACCAACCCAAGTGTGGAGCCCCACGAACCACCAAAAACATGCCACTGGTTTATTCCCAATTGTTGACGAATTTTTTCAATATCGGCCACCAAGTCAGTGGTTTCGTTATTAGCAAGTTCGCCATGAGGTAATGAGCGACCACAACCTCGCTGATCAAATAAAACGACACGATAAAGCTGCGGATCAAAAAAACGACGATCATTTTTAGAGCAACCCCCCCCAGGACCACCGTGGACAAAGATTACTGTATTTTGACTTTGAGGGTTGCCACACTCTTCAACATAAACTTGATGATCGTCCCCAACGTCCAGTAAAAAGTGGTTGTAAGGTTCAATTTCGGGATAAAATTCATTCATGACGACTCTCAATTTATTTTTGTGCGCAAAGATAAAGTTATTGGCGAATTATGCCATAAACTCAGGCGGGGGTTTAACTGTTTATTGAGAATAACCCACAACATCAGCTAACAAGCCATCGACTGAAAAAAATAATCAAAAGTCGTGTTATTCGGCCAATAGGTCGCTATAATCCGCTCGCTTTTTAATCTTATCAATAAACCAAGGAATTTTAGATGTACAAAAGGTACATGGCTACATTATTGCTGTCATTGGGGTTGTTAACCGCTGCTGCTGCTTCTGCGACAACTACGCCTTCGATATCATCAACCGATAATGCTGAGGTGTCAGCCCAAACCACTGCTGACGGGCTCCCCGCCCCATTAAGCGAAGACCAAAAATACCAAAAATGGGCGGGCGAACTGTGGGACAGTATCGACCGTAAAAGTGGTGAAGTAAAATTGGCCGATGATGTAGCGACGTTAAATGTGCCTGAAACGTTTTATTTTCTTAATACGGCTGATGCCGAAAAAGTGTTGGTTAATGTATGGGGTAATCCTCCGGGGCAACAAGTGTTAGGCATGTTAATGCCCTCACAACTGACCCCTTTTGATGCTGAGTCATGGGCGGTGACCATCAGTTATGAAGAAGATGGTTATGTGACTGATGAAGATGCCGACGAAATCAATTACGATGACTTGTTAAGCCAGATGCAACAAGATACCGCCGATGCCAGTGTTGAGCGGGTTAAACAGGGCTACGAGCCCATTAGTTTGGTGGGCTGGGCGGCAACGCCTTATTATGACGCCAAATCTCATAAGCTGCATTGGGCCAAAGAATTACAGGTCGGTGATTTAACGCAGCATACGCTTAACTACAACATTCGCATGTTAGGTCGAAAAGGGGTGCTGGTACTGAATTTTATTGCCGGGATGGACCAAAAAGACCAAGTTCAGGCCAGCTTACCTGAAGTGCTGGCGATGGCTGATTTTGATGAAGGCTCTAAATACAGTGACTTTGATCCATACCTGGATGATGTGGCTGCTTATGGTATTGGTGCTTTGATTGCCGGTAAGGTTATCGCCAAAACCGGTTTGATTGCCATTGGGTTCGTTTTCTTAAAGAAGTTTGGCATCTTTATCGTGGTTGGTATGGGCGTATTTTTGCGTAAATTGTTTGCTGAGCGCAAGCAGAAGCTTGGGCAAGACGCACCAACGGATGTTTAATCCTGATAGACCACAAGGTAATTAAAACCATGACGGACCAGTATCAAGACGAATACCAAAAACAGCATCAACAGCTGACCCTTGAACAAAATGGTATAGACCTGTGGTTGGTCCAGCCCGATTTGATCACCGATGAGCAACTGCTGGGCGCTTATGATGGTTTGATGTCAGTTGAAGAGCGGCAAAAGCAGCAACGCTACAAGTTTGCCAAAGACCGTCATGATGCCTTGATCACCCGGGCTTTTGTTAGAACCGTGTTATCAAAATACGCTCCAGCAGATCAGCCTGTACGACCCCAAGCGTGGCAATTTGATAAAGGTGAGAAGGGCAAACCCGAAATTAATAATCCGCCGTTACCGTTACGGTTTAACATTAGTCATACTCAGGGGTTAATTGTTTGTGCGGTTACCCTTAATGTTGATATTGGCGTGGATGTCGAATTTATTGAGCGAAAAAGCTCGACGATTAAAATTGCTGAGTATAAATTTTCCCCACTTGAAATTGCCGAACTCAAAGCTCAGCCAGAGGCTAATCAGCGCAAACGTTTTTTTGATTACTGGACGTTAAAAGAATCGTACATTAAAGCGGTGGGCGATGGACTGTCTATCCCATTGGATGAGTTTAGTTTTGATATCATTGATGATGCCAATATTCGTTTATATGTCAGTGAAAAACGCAATGATGATGCCACGCAATGGCAAAGTTGGTTACTGCAAGCCACTGACGTTCACCGGATAGCGATGAGTATTAAAGATCCGCAACGCCAACCTCATCAGATTCGATATTTTCACACAGTGCCGTTAAAAACAAGCCGCCAAGTCGATTTACCTTTGATGGCTTAAAAACTGACATAAAAAGACAGCAAAACGGCCAAAATTATTTTCCACTATACGTATCAACTGCTAGAGCGCCATATGGTTAGACTCGTCCTTGGAAATGTCTAAAAATCGTTGACACTACCACAAAACCTTTTGTTGCGAATTCACTTTTTGTTTATCATTAAACCAGAATGTTCTCAATTTTTAGACATTCTGGTGAGTCTATTTTCTAACCATATTGCGCTCTAGGAGCTTGTCCGAGAATAGGGCTCGTTCTGGGGGAAAGCGGGTTTGAGATCGTTTTCGCGGTTTTTTCAGGCGAGTAGTTTGACTATTTAACTTAAAAAGCGCGGAAAATGACCGAATACAGATTTTCCTCAGCCGCACTGTCGTTCTCGGACAGGCTCCTAGGCAGTATAAGTAATCGACTGTTTATTCTTACACCTGATAGAGTATAATTCACTCACTTTGACACTGTAAAATGAAGATATCGACCTGTGATCCCAATCCTTTTTGTAGACCACCTTA
>JBLHHD010000423.1:0-3674 GCA_047614605.1 Alteromonadaceae bacterium | reverse complement strand
TAGGCTTGATAACCATTACCGCTCAATTTACAAATCGATGACAGTACCTTCTTTAGCCAACAAAAACTCTGTTTCAGGCAAATCATCCTGAGCCAGAATATCGGCGTATATCGCTTCGAGTTGAGCGTCGGTACGAGTGGGGTCGTGGTGAGTAAAATGCATTTGTTTAATTTTGGCCACCCGGGCAAGTTCGACGTTGCTCTCAAAAGTGCCATGCCCCCAACCTTTTTTGGCCGGGTATTCTTGCATGGTATATTGTGAATCGGCGATCATCACATCAGCACCTTTAATAAAATCAACCAAAAAGCCCTGTTGCTCGTTAATCAATTCTTGATAACCCTCATACTCTTCATCTTCTGGATCATAAATATTGACTGGCGGTTCATAGTCACCAGTAAAGAAGAAGACTTTACCTGAGTCCTCAACCTTGTAGCCAAAGTTCAAGACCGGATGATTAGTCACAATCGAAGTGATTTTGGCTGAACCAATCTGCACCGTCTCACCTCCTTTAAGGTGATGGTAATTAATCGTAGCGGCCAGCTCACACTCGCGCACCGGAAAATAACAATACTCCATTTGCTGAGAGAGTATGCTGCGCAAGTCCTTCATGTAAACCGGATCAAACGAACCATAAATATCAATGGTATTACCGGGGATAAATAACGGCAGAAAAAAGGGTAAACCCTGAATATGATCCCAATGAGTATGGGTAATAAAAATATTCACTTTAACGGGTAAATGGGCCAATAGCTCGTTGCCCAGCTGACGAATACCGGTCCCACCATCAATAATAATCAACTCACCACTAGTGGGCCTAACTTCATGACAGGTGGTATTGCCGCCGTACGTAACCGTATCTGGTCCAGGCACCGGAATGGAGCCTCTTACACCACGCAAGGTAATTTTCATAATCTCGCTTCTTAAATTAACTTAAATCGACAAAAGATTGAGCTTTTTTAATCTCGTTATCCAGATTTGTCAGTGACCCAGCCACTTCGAGCATCGGTGCCCCCAGATAATCCTCAACCTGTTTTGGCAAACCAGAAAGTACCTGATTACTCCCATGAATATAATGATTAACCTGATTAGCCGCGATAATCGCAACCAATAAGGCGTTACCACCATAATCATTAACCATCGTATGATGTGCCCTGATACATTGGCGCAAGTTATCAGGTAACTGCCATTCTTTGGCAACCAAAGAGCCCAACTGACAATGATCCAAACCCAGCAACTCCTTTTCAACGATATGTAAAGGGACCTTCTTGGCTTGTGATTTTTCTAGAACCACCTTGTATTTATCAGGAAAAAAATGAGCAAACAACACTTTACCAATATTATGCAACAATCCGGCGACAAAGTAATCGGCCTGTTCATTAGACGGTACCCGGTGTTTCTCTGCCAGCATTTTGGCAATAACACCCACCGCCAGTGAGTTTTTCCAAAACGCATCCATGTCTAGTCCCGCACCATTCTCGTTAGGCAAAACCCCTGACATTGCCACACTAATAGCGACATTTTTAATCGTATTAAGCCCCACATAAACCACTGAATGCTGTACTGAGGTCACCTCTTTGGACAAACCAAAAAAAGCCGAGTTAACCACCTTTAACACCTTCATCGTCACGATAGGATCACGTTCAATCACTCCAACCAGCTTTTTGGGCGGGCAATCTGCACGAGAGGTCAGCGCGATAATTTGATTTACGCTTTGGGGAAATGCAGGAATGCTGTCTACCATCTCAAGCAGCTTTTTTCGATTTAACGCCATTTTCTGTCCGTTGATCTCGGTTTATCACCGTAATTTTATCAGTATAGTTTAAAGCCAACACAATTGAGCAGTTCTGATGATAAAAAACCATCAACAGCAGATCAAATCAATGAAAGCCCACTTGGTATCGTTTTCGAACCTCCTAAGTCACTGAGTTTTGTTTGTAAAAAATCGGTTAAAGTGCATTTAAGGTTATTTTTACAGGGAAACTCATGATAATTAGTTTTTGTCCGGAAACCCTGTTTCCATCCCCCAGCATGGCGAGACAATAACGATGCAGCGAAGTCGTAAGGCTTATTAATCAATAAGTTAATGTGTTATGCCGATGGCAAGTTAATTCAGCGCAGCGCTTGAATTAACGTTTCGGGATGAGAACTAATTAAAAAAACACCGATCAAATTGATTTTCATTAAGATCAAATGGAACTTTTTATCTTCAAGATACTCTTATTATTACGCTTTTATAGCGCACTGAATAAAATGGAGATTGCCTTTTTAGTTGCGTAACAACAGCGTTATACGTCATAACCAAGTATTAAGGCGTTTTATGAGAACCTTTAAAGTGCTTTAGCCAAATCTTGTCGAAATGGCGGTTGAGACGCAATTAACAAGTGAACTTTCAGTTAGAGGTAAATTATGAAGAGTTATAACATTTTGACATACCTGTTATCAGTCATAAAACATCATGGTTTCAGTGGCGAAAAAGAGTTACAAACGTTTATTAATGTAACAACCGACGAGCTTAAAAAGCTGATTGAACAACTGATTCGATTGGGTTCGTTGGATAAACAACTGATTGAATATGCCCGTCAGACCGGCCAAAATGTTCAACCCGTGCTGGCATAGCAGTAAAACCATACCCCAGGCGATTAGGATAATCGCCTCCCCTCTGTTATCTTTTACCCATTCGTTTTTAGCCAACCTTTAAATCACAATGCAACAACCAACCCTGTTTTTACCCGGCTTAATGTGCGACCAACGTTTATGGCAACCCACCTGGCAACATTTATCCGCTGATATTGAATCGACCAATCTGCAATTTGCTTTAAAACCCAGTATTGAAGAGATGGCGAAGGACGTTGACAGCCACATGCCTTCGCATCCGGTTAACCTTGTCGGTTTTTCAATGGGTGGATATATTGCGCTTCACTATGCTCTCCATTACGCCCTTAATAAAACGACCAATAATGCTCAGCAAGTTAAAAGCCTAACCATCATTGCCGCTTCGAGTGCTGGCCTCACACAAACCGAGAAAAAACAGCGAGCGCAAACTCTCAATCACGTCAAAAACAGTCATTACAATGGCATAGCCAAACAACGAATAGCCCAGTTTGTCCATCCCGATCATATTAATGACCCGGTGGTAGACATCATTCGTCAAATGGATAAATCATTAGGCAAAGAAACCCTAATTGCCCAATTACAAGCTAACACATATCGTCCCTCTTTGACTGAACGACTCAATGAGCTCAATATCCCAGTGCTAATTGTTGGGGCTGCTGAGGACCAACTGGTTAGCCAACAGGCGATACACGCCATGCATCGTGGCATCAAACAATCGCAGTTGACGATAATTGAGCATTGCGGGCATATGATCCCACTCGAAGCTCCCCAGACTCTTGCCCGAACAATAAATGAATTTTTGACGACGATTTATTGACCTGCTTTAACAAACCCGGCACAATAGCGCCACTTTTATTAAGGCAGAACGTAACTACTCAGCGTAACATTTTAATTTATTTAAATTAGGTAATTAGTGGTTTTCCATGGGCAGGCGCATTAGCCCTAAACAGCCAGCGTCGTTTCTTTTAAAAGTAGCGTTTTACTGGGCAAATTGCGGCAGCTCATCATTGAACAGTCGTTCCATGGCCTCGCTTGAACGCATACCTTGTTTGCGGCAAGTT
>JBLHHD010000422.1:0-3677 GCA_047614605.1 Alteromonadaceae bacterium | reverse complement strand
ATCAAATCTAGATCGTATTCTCTTTCTAGTCGCTCCTGAATGATCTCCATGTGCAACATACCAAGAAAACCAATTCTGAAACCAAAACCCAGTGCCGATGAAGACTCGGGCTCAAAAAACAACGAAGCATCATTAAGGCTAAGTTTCGTCAATGCATCACGGAAGTTTTCAAAATCGTCGGAGCTAACCGGGAACATACCAGCATAGACCTGTGGTTTAACTTTTTCAAAACCAGGTAACGGCTCAGATGCTCCCCCTTTACTATGAGTTAGGGTATCACCAACCGGTGCCCCCAATATTTCTTTAATGCCTGCGATGATATAACCCACTTCACCGGTGCCTAATCTGCCCGTTTCTGTGGGTTTGCCCGGTAGACATCACCAGCATTTTATCGCCTTTGCTAATCTCACCGTGCATCACACGCACCAGTGAAATAACCCCTTTGTAACCGTCATACCACGAATCAATGATCAATGCCTGTAATGGCCCCTCAACATTACCAATCGGTGGGGGAACATCTTTAACGATTGTTTCGAGTACGTCTTTAATACCCAAGCCGGTTTTAGCGGAGCAACGAACGGCATCAATCGCATCAATACCAACGATATCTTCAATCTCTTCACTAACCCGTTCAGGATCGGCCTGAGGTAAATCAATTTTATTGAGCACCGCAATGACTTCCAAGTCCATCTCAATAGCCGTATAACAGTTGGCAACCGTTTGAGCTTCTACGCCCTGCCCTGCATCAACAACCAGCAATGCCCCTTCACAGGCAGCCAGTGAACGTGAAACCTCATAGGAAAAATCTACGTGACCTGGAGTATCGATAAAATTCAGTTGGTAGGTTTGGCCATCATCGGCGTTATAATTTAAAGTAACGCTTTGGGCTTTAATGGTAATGCCACGTTCGCGCTCGATATCCATCGAATCGAGCACCTGAGCTTGCATTTCACGACTGCTAAGACCGCCGCAGGTTTGAATTAGACGATCCGATAAAGTTGACTTACCGTGGTCAATGTGGGCAATAATGGAAAAATTACGAATGTGCTTCATATAAGACGCTAAATCCTAAATCATCAGTGGGAGACAAAAAATAAACTGTGCGCGATTTTACACTGTATTGAAAAAAATCACCATTGATTTACAACTCACGTTAACGCTTATTAACACTTCAATGAGTAAATTTACTCACTTTATCCCCAGCCCGGTCCACACAGGTGAAGTTAGGGACGTAAAGTGATCGGTATGTGCTGATTATTTACCGCTAATAAGCGCACGTGATTGTTATTAAGGCACTTTTTACGGTATGGGTGTTCTTCACCAACCGGTTCATGATCTTCACCCGAGGGGGTTCCAAGCCTCTTTCGTGCCAACAAATACCCCAACCAGCCACCAAAAAACGCCCACAAGGCTAGAAATAAATCGGTAAAAAAACCGAACCCGGTCAATAACACCGAACCCGAAAACAACACTTCCCCCAACCCGGCAAAAACCATAAAACCAGCAATTGGTAAAATATAAACATAAAAAGCACTTAACAATACAAAGTTCTCTTCGATGCCAATAGTGACCGAATCACCAACCTCAATCTGCCAGTCTTGCTCTGCTGGAATAGTTGCGGCAATGACATTGGTTTTAGGTGAAAATGCTTTAGCCACTGCGCCAGTTCCACAATTATCTTTAGCCTGACATTGACCACAGGTGGTTTTAATTTGCGTTTGCACCCAGACCGTTTGTTCATCCACGGCAACAACCGTACCACTTTCTTCGAGCATTTGTTTAACTCGCCGTGACAGACTGAGCGATACGCTCAGCCGTTTGGATTGGTATCTTGCCTATCACAGACACATCAAACCCTTTAGCATGGTATACAGCCACAATGTTTGAGCCACTACGGACATGACCGACCTGAATTTTACTGTCCAGCGGCGGCTGAATAAAGATGGATAACTCCACCAAACCATCGGTGAGCTGAATATAATCAGTAATTTCATTGGTTAATGATAATTTGTGCTGATCACGGGCAATCACTTTAAACCCCTGAGGTAACCAGTTTATTTTCCACTTTGGCGTTAAGTGACTAATCGCTGGTGATTTAACTGGTATAGGTAATATTGTAGCAGATAACTTTTGAGTCACCTGGGGTGCCTCTGGTAACAGGTTCAAACGGGTCAGCTGAAACTGTTCAAGCACTTCACCTTGTTTTGATACCAATGCCGATTTAAGAATAAGGCTGCTTTGCATATCCAGCCATAACCAATAATCAAAGCGAAAGTTATCTTTGGCGATAATCCGCACCAACTGGGCAGCCCTGTCGATAATCCGGCTTTTACCGCCAACAGCAATAGAGTAATAATCCCCTAACTCGATGCTATTATCAAAAAACAAGGCCGGTAAAATCTGCTCGATCACCCGTCCTTTAACCGCATAAGGGGGCGTTTCGGCCTCAAAGAAACCAATCACATCACCTTTGCGCACAATTTCTAGGTTAGGACCGCTTTGTGAACGTAAAAATTCAATTTCATTACCTTGATAAATACCATGCGCCCATTCGTAAGGTTCAGCAAATTTACCTCTGACCTGAATAAAAGCGGCTTCATAATTTAATGTATTTAACGACTTTCTGACCTTGCTCAATATGGTATCAACACTGGCTTCTATCAGTTTAGGTGGTATTTTCGCTTGAGATTGATCAGGGTTTTGGTTTGAGTTGAGATCCTGGTTAGGATCTGACTTGTTTTGTGAGCTGTTTTGTGAGCTGTTTTGTGAATTGCTAACCGGGGGCTGTTCATTATTTTGTGATGGTGCCGCAACCGTATGGGTAGCACTGGTGCAAGCTAAAATAATGATGGCATAAAACCATTGCATTGAGTGTTGACGTCCTTATTGTTGATTGATAAAGCGAGATATTGCAGATGAGCTATTAAAAGCGCCACAGCTGGCGAGATTGTACTCTCGCCGCTGTAAAGTGCAACCCGTTGACATACCCGGGCGACTATTGATAAACGATTAGGTTATTTGTCACTACCCTCGTCATGCTCACCATTAAGTCTTAACTGTTGCTGGTGATCAAACAACATCGCTTTGATACGCTGTTGCTGTCTTAACATATCCAGCTGAACCTGACGTTTGTCAACCGCCGCACTGGTTGAAGCACCACCTGAGAGAGCATCACTTGACAAGCTCACTGGTGCAATAGTACCAGCCACAGGCCCTGTGGTTTGCAATACGGGTAATGGAGAGTTTTCGTCACCGGATAGCTGATATTGCTGAACACTTAATACCGTGACCAACGCTACACTGGCCGCGACAGCAAACTGGGCGCTTTTACCAATAAATACTGAGCTTTTGCGAAACAGTTCACTTTGGGTGATCTTCTGTCTGAACGAGCGATGGGCAGCCAAAGAAACAATAGTTGCTTCATCTGCAATAGCCGCTTCAATTTTATTCACCAAATCTAAATCAATGGTAGGAGCGACATCACCTCTCATCACATCACCCATCAAGTGATAACGTTGCCAGGTATCTTTATTGTCATCGCTGGCAATTACCTGATCCAAGTCTTTTAAATCAGCCTGACTATCAACTAGTGCCGAAAGCCATTCTTTTTTATCGTCTTGCATATTTATTCCTACACTCTCGCTCATGAATATTGCTCATGTGGCTCTGTCAATTGG
>JBLHHD010000421.1:0-3678 GCA_047614605.1 Alteromonadaceae bacterium | reverse complement strand
CGACGACACGCCAGCGTTGCTGGCTGATTATCAGCGTCGTTTTACCAATGTGCGTTATTATCGCAATGAAACCAGCAATGGCGTTGCAGCGGCCAGAAATGAAGCGATAAAGGCATGTCACGGAGAGTATATTGCCGGTTTGGATGATGACGATGAATTTTGCGTTGATCGTATCAGCTCGTTAATGGCGGCTTATGATGATAACTATGCATTTGTGTGTAGCGCTATCATTTGGGACTTTGGTCACCGGACCCAGGTCGCTGATGGGCGGGCAAAGGTGTTTGATTTGTCCCAGCAACTCAGTTACAACCATGCCACCTCACAGGTTTTGGTTAAGCGGGAGCGAATGTTGGCTATTAGCGGGTTTGATACTCGCCTGACAGCCCGGATTGACTATGATGCCTGGACGCGTTTAGTTGAACGTTATGGCAAAGCACTGAGAATAGCCAAACCCAGTTATATTCTCAGTCGAAATGACGGCGTTGAGCGCATCACTACCAATAAACGAGCGGTTGAAGGTAATATTCAGTTTTTGGCTAAACACCGTCATTTAATGGATCAAAACAATATTACCAATCAATTGTTCTGGCAAATGTACATTCAAAGAAAGCCCTTTGGGTTGCGAGCTTTATTCGCTCAGTTACGGGCGGGTTATTGCTGGATAAAAATTAAATACTTTTTGCGTATTAACTTTTTTGCTAATCACAAAAGGTAAGCTTTTGGTTTGATTTGAACCCGGGACCACGGGTTTGGCCAGTTTTCTTAATAAAAGCGGCTTAATCCTGTTCAAAAAAAACCAAACTCTGCGTATAATGCGCGGCTATTTGCTCACCAACCTGACTCGTCAGCGTTTTAAAACGCCGAGGTGATAAATAATTAACAATACGATGAAAATACAGCTATGAATGTAACGATTTTTGGTACTGGTTATGTTGGTCTGGTAACAGGTGTCTGCTTTGCCGATGCCGGTCATCAGGTCTGTTGTGTTGATATTGATGAGGTTAAAGTCAGTCGCTTAAAAGCGGGCGATATTCCTATCTATGAACCCGGTTTGATTGATATGGTCCGGGAAAATATTGCACAATCTCGTTTGATGTTTACTACCAGTGCCGAGCAAGGGGTTGAGCACGGGCAGGTGATTTTTATTGCGGTTGGTACACCAGCCAAACAAGATGGCTCAGCCGATTTACAATATGTGCTGGCGGTAGCGGCTGATATTGCGACTTATCTGCGCCAATATAAGGTGATCGTTAATAAGTCCACTGTACCTGTGGGGACTGCCCAACGGGTAGAGCAGACGATTGAGCAAACCTTGTCGGCTTTAAAGCGCAAGGAAGTGACTTTTGATGTTTGTTCAAACCCCGAGTTTCTTAAAGAAGGGGCGGCGATTTACGACTTTCGTAAACCTGATCGAATTGTGGTCGGTCACAACAGCCCTCGGGTTGAAGCTTTCATGCGGGAACTGTATGCGCCGTTTAATCGTAATCATGACCGTATGATATTTATGACACCCCGATCAGCTGAGCTGACCAAATATGCAGCAAATGCGATGCTGGCGACCAAAATATCATTTATTAATGAAGTGGCCACCATCGCTGAACATGTGGGGGCTGATATTGAAAGTGTCCGTCAGGGGATTGGTGCCGACCCACGTATTGGTTATCACTTTATTTATGCCGGTTGTGGTTATGGTGGCTCGTGTTTTCCTAAAGATGTTAAAGCTTTGGCAAACACCGCCAAAGCCCATGGTTGCGACAGCGCTATTCTCAATGCGGTTGATAGCGTTAATCAGGCACAAAAACTCAGGATGCTTGAGCGTATTCTCAACCACTTTAATGGTGATGTTAAAGGCAAAACCCTGACAGTGTGGGGGTTGTCGTTTAAGCCGGGCACTGATGATGTCCGTGAAGCCACCAGTGTGGTGGTGATAGAAGGTTTACTGGCTCGGGGAGCTTTTGTTGTCGCTCATGATCCTCATGCCGCAGCAGAATTTGCCAGGCAAAATGCGGGTTTGCAAAATATTACTTATTCAGACGATATGAATGGGTCAGTTAAAGGGGCGGATGCGTTGATCATTTGCACCGAATGGCGACACTTTTGGTCACCCGATTTTAGCCTGATTAAACAAAGTTTAAACCAGCCGGTGATTTTTGATGGTCGTAACATCTACAATCCAGAGCATATGGCTGAACTGGGTATTAGCTATTATGGCGTTGGCCGGGGGTTGTCGGTAGTTACCGACCCTGACTTGACTGAGCCTGTGGCTTAACACTTTATTTATTTATTTATTTATTTATTTATTTTAGTTATTTGGACGTTTAATGAAAGTTTTAATTGTTACCAATATGTATCCGGGACATAACCCAGATTCGACCCAGCAGGGCATTTTCGTTCAGGAGCAGATGAACTCTTTGACTAAAGATCATAATGTTCAATGTGAGCTGTTTGTTATTGAAGGGTTTAAATCATCATTAAACTATTTGACCACGGCGTTAAAACTTAACTTTTATCTGATGTTTAACAAGTTTGATGCCATCCATGTGCATTATGGGCTCAGTGGTTTGTTTATGCTGGTCAATCCGTTGAAACGCAAATGGAAAAATGTGGTGTTAACTTGCCATGGTGCTGATATTCAAATTCAGCACAATAAAGAAACGCTGGCTAACCGTTTGTGTCAAAAAGTGGTTAGAAAGTCTGCCCAAATTATTACCCTCAATGAAAGTATGGATGGTGTTGTAGCCCAGTATAATCCCCAGATCACCCGTTTACCTTGCGGTATTGAAACTGATTTTTTTAATCCTAACGATAACAAACCCGAGCATGTCATTGTGTTTCCGGGGCGGGCTAGTTATGACCGCAAAAACTATCCTTTATTTGAAAAAATTATTAATGAATACCGCAAAATTGTCCCTGAGGTGAAAATTGCCATCATGGATAAAATGAACCGGGATGAAATCAAACATACGCTCGAAACGGCCAGTGCATTGTTGATGACTTCACTTAGTGAGGGCTCACCTCAGGCCGTAAAAGAAGCGTTAAGTTGTGACTTACCGGTTGTGTGTACTAACGTGGGTGATGTCGCGGGTATCTTCGAAGGGGTTTCAGGAACTGCTATTGTAGAGCTTGAAGATGATCCGGCGCAAATCGCCCAAAAGCTGTACCAGTGTATTGAGCAAAGTAAAACCACCCCGGGTGAGCGCCGGGCACGAATACTCGAAATGGGTTTTGCGCAAAAAGATGTCACCGCTGAACTGGTGAAATTATTTAAGCAGGTATCGTAAGATCGCGTGCGGTTTTAGCGCATTGTTAGTAAAAAATAGTCATATACGGAGTCAACTTTGAAATTTAACTCACTGGAATCTTTAAGGGGCATCGCCGCCGTTATTGTTGCGCTGTTTCACTCAGGTTTTATGTCTGGTAGCAAGTATGCACTGATAGCACAAGGCGATATCTTTGTTGATTTCTTTTTTGTCCTGTCCGGGTTTGTAATGGCCTTTGCTTATGTTGAAAAAATACAATCTGGGTTGGGTATCAAGAAGTTTACCCTGCTGCGATTTGGTCGCCTCTATCCGTTACATTTGTTTATGCTGCTGGTTTGGGTTCCTTATGTGTTGGCTAAGGCTTTTGCCTACTACAAACTGGGCTTAGGCAGTAATGATCCGTTTGATATTTATACCC
>JBLHHD010000420.1:0-3688 GCA_047614605.1 Alteromonadaceae bacterium | reverse complement strand
TTAAACGCGGTGTACTTAATCACCTTGATGTGGCTTTTTCTCGTGACCAAGCCAACAAAGTTTATGTTCAGGACCGGATCAAAGAAAAAGGCGCAGCGCTTTACCAATGGCTTGAAAATGGCGCTCACCTTTATATCTGTGGCGATGGCAGCAAAATGGCCAAAGACGTTCACCAAACCTTGCTTGAGGTTATTCAAACTCATGGCAACCAGGATGACACTCAGGCCGAAGAATACTTAAATCAGTTACGCTTAAATAAACGCTACCAGAAGGATGTTTACTAATGACCGCTATAATTTCTACAGACGCTTTAGACCCGTCATTACTTGGCCCGCCTTCTGACGTTGAAGGTATCAAGACCCGCAGTAACTTTCTGCGTGGGACCATTGCCGAGGGACTGCTTGACCGTACCACCGGCTCATTTGTTGCCGATGATACCCAGCTGACCAAATTCCATGGCTTTTACCAGCAAGATGACCGCGATTTACGCTCAGAGCGTAAAGCCCAAAAACTGGAGCCTTTATACAGTTTTATGTTACGTGCCCGAGTCCCCGGTGGTGTTGCCACCCCTGAGCAGTGGATAGCCATCGATAAAATCGCTGGTGACCTGACTGGATCCGGCTCGTTACGTTTAACTACGCGACAGACATTCCAGTATCACGGTGTGTACAAATCAAACCTCAAAGCCGTGATCCAGGAAATGGACAAGGTAATGATTGACTCCATTGCGGCTTGTGGTGATGTTAACCGTAATATTATGTGTAACCCTAACCCGGTTGAATCTCACCTTCACGGTGAAGTTTATGACTATGCGAAAAAAATCAGCGAGCACCTGCTGCCTAAAACCAAAGCCTATTATGAGCTGTGGTTTGACGATAAGCGTGTTGCCGACAACCATGTTGATGTTGAGCCTATTTATGGCGCTCTTTACCTGCCTCGTAAATTTAAAGCGGCAGTTGCCGTACCTCCTCATAACGACGTGGATGTGTACGCCAACGATATGGGCTTTATTGCCATTATCAAAAACGGCGAGTTACTCGGCTTTAACGTCACCGTTGGTGGCGGCATGGGCACCACTCATGGTGAAGTCAAAACGTATCCACGAGCGGGTACCGACTTTGGTTTTATCGACAAAAAAGACACGATTAAAGTGGCAGAAGCGATTTTGACCACCCAGCGTGACTTTGGTAATCGTTCAGATCGTAAGCAGTCTCGCCTTAAATACACCATCGACCGTATTGGCATCAGCAAATACATTCAGGAAGTTGAATTACGCGCCGGAATTAAATTTGCCCCGGCACAACCGGTAACGTTCACTCAACAGGGTGACCGTTTTGGCTGGGTTAAAGGGTTTGAAGGTAAATGGCACTTAACCGTGTTTATCGAAAGTGGCCGTATTAAAGACACTCCAGGTAAAACCTTGCGTACTGGATTGGTTGAAATTGCGACCATTCATAAGGGTGATTTTCGCATGACGTCAAACCAAAACCTGATCATTGCCAATATACCTGAGGACCAAAAAGCTATCATTGAAGGGCTGGCCCGTCAACACGGCTTGCTGGGCGAAACCATTTCGGTGCTCAAACAAAACGCAATGGCTTGTGTGTCGTTGCCAACGTGTCCACTGGCAATGGCCGAAGCGGAGCGTTATCTGCCTGAATTTGTTGAAAAAGTCGAAGTGCTGACCGTTAAACACGGCATTGAAGACCAACCTATCGTCATGCGCATGACCGGTTGTCCTAATGGTTGTGCCCGTCCGTTTATGGCTGAAATTGCCTTTATTGGCAAAGCCGCCGGACGTTATAACATGTACCTGGGAGCTGATGGAATTGGCACCCGGTTAAACAAGCTTTATCGTGAAAACATTGACGAGGCCACTATTTTGGCCGAACTCGATGATTTATTTGCACAATATGCCGCCAACAGAAATGACAACGAAACCTTTGGTAATTTTGTCGTACGTAGTGGGGTTATAAAGGCGGTGACTGAGGGGCGACTTTTCCATGAGTAAACCAATGATAAATACTGACAGTACACTCGCTAATCCGTTTGATTTGTTTTTTGGCTTAAACACCGATGAACAAAAACAAATCATCACTCACAACAATGAAATGTTGGCTCCCCAGTCTGCTGAGCAACGAGTGGTCTGGGCATTAAACAATTTGCCGGGTCAATCAATGATCTCGTCAAGTTTCGGCATTCAGGCGGCAGTAATGCTCCACCTGGTAACCCGTCAATACCCCGATATTCCGGTGGTATTGCTTGATACTGGCTACCTGTTTCCCGAGACTTATCAATTTATTGATAAGCTCACCGATCGCCTTAAGCTTAACCTTAAAGTCTACCGGGCCGAACAAAGCCCAGGCTGGCAAGAAGCCCGTTTTGGCAAGCTATGGGAGCAAGGGGTGGATGGGATTAACAAATACAACCAAATGAACAAGGTTGACCCGTTAGCCACTGCTTTAACTGACCTGAATGTGTCGAGTTGGTTCTCAGGTTTACGTCGTGAACAATCCAGCTCACGCGCTGATAAAGGCGTCGTTGAGGTCAATCGGGGCACCTTTAAAGTGTATCCGATCATTGACTGGACCAAACGCGATGTTCATGAATACCTGGGTAAACACGACCTGCCCTACCATCCTTTATGGGAGCAAGGTTACGTCTCGGTAGGTGATATACAAACCAGTCGTCCGTTACAGCCGGGGATGAGTGATGAAGAAACCCGTTTTCACGGCTTAACCCGCGAGTGTGGTATCCACCTGGGCGAAGGTATTTAAAATATGTTAATCGCCCCCCGTAAAAAATTGGGTTTTGCTGCGTTAGAAACAACGATAACAAGCAAAGCCCAACATCAATAAACCTCATAACACAGTGGATCCACCTGAGAATATTGTATTGATCTGCGTAATGATAAATATGTCTCTGGTAAACATGGTGTAAAATTGGCAAAGTGGTTCAACACAATGAAACCTCAAATTAATGACAGGCCCCAACAACATAATGAAGTATTTACCACTATTTACAGATATTAAAGACAAAGCAGTACTGATTGTCGGCGGTGGTGCCATTGCATTACGTAAAGCCAGATTAGTGGTTGATGCTGGAGCCAATGTCACGATTGTCTCACTCCAGTTTATTGACGAATTAACCTCAATGGACGATAACGGTGAAATCAAATTGATCACCGGTAAATTCTGCGCCGACTATCTAGATAAACAAATTTTGGTGATTGCTGCCACTGAGGACACCCAAGTGAACCAAAACGTTTCACAAGCAGCCAACGATCGTCATATTCTCGTTAATGTAGTTGATGATCCACAAAAAAGCAGTTTTATCTTTCCCGCCATTGTTGACCGTTCACCTATTATGGTCGCGGTATCCAGTGGTGGTGCTGCACCGGTATTAGTCAGACGGCTACGTGAAAAACTCGAAACCCTGTTACCCCAACATTTGGGCGCACTAGCCGATTTGGTTGGACGGTTCAGAGGCAAAGCCAAGCAAGTGCTTGGTACGATTAATTTGCGCCGCCAGTTTTGGGAGCATATTTTATCTGGTCCTGTGGTGTCCTTGCTCAGTCAGAAAAAGCAGCAACAGGCTGAAAACCTGCTCAGTGAACAACTGGCTAGCTTTTCTAATACCAGTGCTAATGGCAATACCAAAAGTAATCCCCTGACCCGAGGTGAAGTTT
>JBLHHD010000419.1:0-3688 GCA_047614605.1 Alteromonadaceae bacterium | reverse complement strand
GAAGGGGGGTTGTGATTGTTGGCCAGCGCTAAAACACTATCGTAATTAGTGTTAAGGTTGAGCCTGATCGTTGCTAAAACAAACACCGACCACAAGTCCATCCCCGGTCGACCACTGTTCATATCGACGTGCTTTGGAAATACATTGGCGAAGTCATTCAAAAACAGCGTTGCGGAGTGTTTCACTGGTATAAATATGCCGCAACCCCTGAAGGCGTTGCGGGATGTCATCACGAGAATCGGGGGCGAACGGGATATCGGCGATATTGACCTGCCCGAGTTGAAGTTGTTTTGTTTCAATCACCCGCATGTATATTCTCCATCGAAGATGCCTAAAAATATCGTCATAGGGGCTATTTTAAAAAAAACACGACTCTAACGAATCAACCGTTTATTGGTAATTTATCTTCAAGGTATTGATTTTTATAAGTTAAGTCACTTTCGGTCAGGTGCTGATGAGTTAAACTAAACTTGACAATATCCTCAATTACTATTCACCGGATGCCGCTTGTAGCTATTACCAAACAGTTTGTTTATCCGGTTATTATGTTAGTTATTGGGTTCAATGTTTGGTCATGTTACTTTAGGCATGGATATAAGTGGTTTATTCTTTTTGCATTATGCCGCCTCTGGTGTGTGGTGGTAAATGATTTGCGGTGATGATAACTGATAACGGGTAAATTAGGGGCGGTGATTAGTGTTGGGTGTCGACGCTTTAGAGCTGTCTTGCTGACGTCTATCACTACCTTTATTAGTTTTGTACCTACCATGCTGTAAGCCAGGTTGCAGGTTCAAATTGTTATTCCGGTGGCGGTATCATTGGCTTTTGGTGTATTGTTTATTACTGTAGTAACTTGAATGCTCATCCCCGCTTACATGCAGCCTTGGATGATATTCTCAGTTTTATAGAAACTACGGGCAGCCGTAAAAAGAGTCGTCCGTATACGAGCTGGAGCTAGGAGCCTGTCCGAGAATGAGACTCGACTGAGGAAAACCTAGATTTGGCTATTTTACGCGCTTTTTCCAGTTAAATAGTCAAACTATTCGCCTGAAAAAACCGCGAAAACGATCTCAAACCCGCTTTTCCCCAGAGTCGGACGTATTATCGGTCAGGCTCCTAGGTGATTAAGCGATTTCTTCGAGATGTAGATTAACGGTGATTATATGACAACAATGACATTATCCGGGCCGCTTGTATCGGTTGAGTGGCTTGCACGGCACTTGTATAAAGATACTCTGGTGATATTTGATGCAAGCCTGGCTTTGCCCGGTGCACCTGCCATTACCACAGTAGTTGAATCTATTGGTAATGCGCTGTTTTTTGATATTAATGAGGTGTGTGATAAAAGCAAGGCCTTACCCCATATGATGCCAAGTGCTGAGCAATTTAGCAAGCAGGTACGTCGATTGGGGGTTAGTCAGAATAGCACGGTAGTAGTTTATGATGACAAAGGCATCTACTCAAGTGCCCGGGTATGGTGGATGTTTAAAGCGATGGGTTTTGAGCAGGTTGCAGTACTCGATGGTGGTTTACCTGCGTGGAAAAAGGCAGGGCATTCGTGTCACCACGAAGCCGTTGATAAAGCCGTTGAAACTGGCGCGGTTGATTTTGTTGCCACCTCACAAGAGGGCTATTTCTGTGATGTAGCAACCACATGTGCAGCCTTGTCAAACCCTAAGGTTGACGTGCTAGATGCCCGTGGGCCTGGACGTTTTAGCGGTGCTGAGGCCGACTTTCGACCGGGAATGCGCAGTGGCCATATGCCCGGGGCTATTAGTTTGCACTATGCCCGTTTATTTGAAACCGATGGCGATAACGAGGGGTTGCTTAAATCAAAAGACCAACTCGATCAACTGTTTGATAAACTCAGCCCCAATAACAATGCCTTCATTTTTAGTTGCGGTTCTGGCGTAACAGCGTGTATTTTGGCATTAGCGGCGACAATTGCTGGTATTGATGAGCTTAGTGTTTATGACGGCTCATGGAGTGAATGGGGCAAAGCCATTGACCTGCCCGTAGTATCTGAGTGATTAATCGCCAGACTTAGGCATATCAATCTGGGCGGTTTCTGCCTGTACTGGCACTGCGCCATACCAAACATCGAGCTTTTGGGCCAGCTCATCCACACCAGTGCCTTTGAGGGATGAAAAGGCATAGACGGTAATATCGCCACCAAAATCTTTAGTGGCTTTGCGTACTTTTAATACCTCGGCTTTAGCTTTGCCCAAGCTAAGTTTGTCTGATTTAGTTAACAGCACTAAAGCTGGAATGTCATTATCTGTTGCCCAAACAATCAGATCCTTATCCAAGTCTTTAAGTGGATGGCGAATATCCATTAAAATAACGACCCCTTTTAGGCAGTCCCTGTTTTGCAGGTATTCACCTAAAGACGCTTGCCACTTCTTTTTCATTTCGAGTGGCACTTTGGCGTAGCCATAACCAGGTAAATCAATCAAACGACGGTCTTCACGAATATCAAATACATTGATAAGTTGTGTGCGGCCCGGGGTTTTACTGGTCCGTGCCAGCCTTTGATTGGTTAAAGTGTTTAAAGCACTTGATTTTCCTGCATTGGAGCGGCCAGCAAAGGCCACTTCAACGCCGGTGTCATCAGGTAAGGCTCTGATGTCTGGGGCGCTGGTAACAAAGGTAGCTACAGCGTAATTGATGATTGATTTGGTCACAGGCATTATCCACTAAACTTCAAAGACGGCCATTTTACGCGAAGTTCAGGCCATGCCAAAGTTTATTTACGCTGTAAGGTTTTATTTTGTCTGAGTTTCAATAAACCGATATCGGCCAGAGCACTAAGATTGGATTGGGTTTTACAGCTTAACCACGACATATCGCAGCCAGCGGTGATTAATGCTTGAATAGATTCATGGTACATTTTTTCAAAAGCTTTACTTTGCATAAATGCAGCCATATCCCGGGGGGCACTGGTGGATACTTTCTTACTGGCTAAATCACCAAACTGTAAATAAGGTGGAGTGGTTTGTAAGCTTTCACTAATTTTAGCGAGGTTTTTGCCACGTGGGGTGGTTTCACCCTTTTCCCATTGCTGTACCGCTTGAGCCGATACACCAACCATTCGTGACAACTCTGACTGGTTCAGTGCCAGACTTAATCGGGCTGCTTCAATACGTTTGCCAATGGCTTTTTTTTCTTCTGCGATGGGATCGACAGCATCACTCATTAGAATCTCCGAAATTGACTAGTGATAAAATGTCACGAAATAGTAAACCGCGACGTTGTTGGTCAATAATAGGATAACTTACACTATATTAAAAGTAAAAATAACTTGTATATTATTGCTAAACCAGCCGTTGGGGTTATTTTGTAACTGTTAAAATTGCGCCATTTATATTCTTGGCTATTAAATTTAAGCCGTCTACGTAAACCTTAATCCATTGAAAAATAAAGAATTGTCTAAATTGGTCTTTTTATTAATAGTTTTTGACTTAATTTTGATAACCCAATTTTCTAAATCTCGTTAACATGCTCCAACTTACTTAACACCAACAAGCGTCTCATCACAGGTAGTGGCAACAAACAGGCTTGTTAATCATTTCAATTGCCTTTAACAGTCAAGCGAAATGAAGGCGTTTAGGGAAGTTTTTTTAGGGAAGCCGTATAAAGGACGCTGTTTTAAGGAAGCCGTATAAAGGACGCTGTTTTAAGGAAGCCG
>JBLHHD010000418.1:0-3691 GCA_047614605.1 Alteromonadaceae bacterium | reverse complement strand
TAATAAAATAAAACATCAACTGTTAAACCCGATTGTTGGCGAGGTCGACCCTTTTACCATTGAAAAAATCACACAGGAATAGTTGTATGACAAACAACTGTATGACAAACCTTTACTCAATATCATGCTAGGAGAACACCATGACGACAGAAAACATAACAGATAATGCAACCGTACCAGTTTTACCATTAGAAAAAGACGATCGTGTTGGTGAACTGCAAAGCTATTTTGTCGAAGGGCTGACTCAAGAAAGTGGTTATGCCAAATTGACTGACGATAAAAAACAACAGGTATCGAGTGTTTTACAACAATTAAAATCAATGCGCTTTGACGACCGGGTTAGCTTTAGCTCGGTAGCCAAGTCTTTATTAGAAGGCGTAGATTCAGGACTCACCCGTTATATTGATATCGCCCTCGACAGTGCTACCGAATGCTTGCCCAATATCAAGGGAGTATTGGTGATTTACACCGGTGGCACCATAGGTAGCGCCCCTAAAGACCCGGCTGATCCGGATAGCCCACAAATCGTGATGCCTTGGAACAACTTAAAAAATGCCGCGCCACGCTTAAACGGTTTCGGTTATCCGGTGGATGCGGTCAGCTTTGCCCAGCCGTTAGATTCTTGTAATGTTGGCCCTGAGCACTGGCGCACTATGGCCCATATTATTAAACAGCATTATGACCAATATGCAGGCTTTATTATCCTTCACGGCACCGATTCAATGGTCTATACCGCCTCATCAATGGCCTTTATGCTGCAAGAACTGAGTAAACCGGTGGTTGTAACAGGTTCGCAAGTTGGAGGGATAGTCAATCCGAGAAATGATGCCCATCAAAATATGGTCACCGCTATCATGTTAGCTAATGCCGAGAGACATAACCTACCAATAATACCGGAAGTTGTCATTGCCTTTGGCAATCGGATACTTAGAGGTTGTCGAGCCAAGAAAATGAATGTCATCAGTTACCAAGGTTTTGATAGCGCCAATTATCCCCATCTTGGTGGCTGTGGAGATCATATTGCCATTGAACGCAAGCAAATTCGCGCCCCTTCTGAGTTAGGACTACAAGTGTATGATCAAATGAATACCCATGTGATCACCTTAGAGGTTTTTCCTGGGATGCAACATTCAACGGTTTTAGGCAATATTTTAAAAGATGAAAACCTAAAAGGGGTGGTCGTTAAAGCTTATGGCGCTGGTAATATTCCAACTGATCCAACGTTTCTCGACTTATTTAAAGCTTTTGTTGACCGTGGTGGGGTGGTGGTAGTCACCACTAGCGTACCAACCGGGCATGTTGAGATGGGCCTTTATGAGACTAGTCAAGTATTATTGGACCGTGGCCTTATTGGCTGTTTCGATATAACTTCTGAAGCCGCATTATGTAAGTTAATGATGCTGTTAGGCACCTATCCAGATGACCCACAAACGGTTACACGCATTATGCAGCAATCTATTGTTGGTGAGCAGAGCTTAACTTTAGAGTTCACTGCATTTAACGAAGTGGGCCAATTGGTTGGTAATGAAACAACAACCATCAAAAGTAACGAATTGCTGAGCAGTGATGATGAAGACTTGATTGATAGTGTTATTTTACGTTTTAAAAATGCCCGTTTAACCCCCGTTACGGATAGACAGGCCACCATTGTGCTGCAATTAAATGGTAGCCAATCACTAGGAGAATTTAAAAGAGAAGCGGTACCTCAACAGGCATTAGTTACCGATGAAGGCGCAGGGGAGAGTTTGGCGTTGGATCTGACTAAACATAAGGCATTATTTATCAGTAAAGCAACCTCTGGCCGCTTGGGTGCCAAACAAGCGATATCATTTGATATTTCACTACAAGAAAGCGATGCCAGTTTTGCTTGGGACGAAGCGGAACTAAATATATACATTCGAGACTAGGAGGTATTGCTCATGCAAGCATCAATGGGCTTAATAACAGATGCCGCGCTGGCAGTAATGCCAGCGGAGGTGCAACAAAGCCTGACTTTTCTTGAACAATATCAAGTGTGGCATATTCTCAGTCAAAACTCTGCCGCCACCAGTTGCAGGGATGCAGCTGCACGACGCCAACGTTTGGGAATGCAAGGCATCCCCCTTTACGATGAGTTAAAGTCACTGTGTGTTGTGCTTTATCGTGAGGATAATTCTAGGTATTACTGTATGCTGCACAGCCGGGCTAATGCGCGGATTAATTTGACATTGGTAGAAAAGTTGCTAAACGCCAGCCGACCATTGGCGCGATTATCAGCTGAAGAATTAAGTCATGAGTTTGGTGCAAAATATGGAACTGTGAATCCTTTTTTTATGCCAAGCCACTTTATTCATGTCTTTGATGCGGATATTTTGAACCAATATACTGCTCCCCACACTATGATGACCAATGCAGGGGAGCATACTTGGGCGCTTGAATTTGAACCGGCGGCGCTGATTAATGCGGTGCGACAAGTCTCAGCCGAAACCATAGTTGCCACCATCGCCGAACGTATTGGCAAAGATCATAAACTGCCCAGTTTTGGTATCATCACTGGCAATGGTCCAGAAAGTGGCATGGCATTATGGCGTTATATTAATGAGACCATCCGTAAACAACTCAGTGCTGATGGCCGTTTACATGGTGATCTGTCCTATCCTAAAGTATTGATTCATTCTCTACCCGAAATGGGTTTATCTATGGAGCTGGCCCAGCGTGAAGATATGGTATGGCAGGTCATCGTCAATGCATTAGAGCAGTTATGTAATAATGGCGTCACTCATATCGCTTTGGCCTGTAATACCACTCCTTACTTCACTAAACGGATCCGTGCCTTTTGCCAACCTCATGGCGTCGAATTTATCTCTATCGCCGAAGCCACCGAGCACTATATTCGTCAACGCCAATTGGATAATATCACCATCATAGGTATACCTGCGGTAGCTGGACTGGGTGACTACAGTGCCTATAAATCCTTAGCGGGTTTAAATATCAAAGCGGTCTCTGAACGGGTATTTAGTGATTTGCAAGAATTCGGTTACCTGGTGAAACGATTAGGCGATAACGAGCAAGACGCCAAAGCGATGAATAAATTACAGCATATTATTAATGCTGGGGTAGAAACACCACGGGTATTAATTGCGCTGACCGAAATATCGGTTTTCATGCAACGCTTCCCCAAATTTAAAGGGCGAATTAAAAATAGAGAGATCATTGACCCATTACCAATTTACGGTGAGTGTTTAGCCGAATGTTATCTGCAAGCTTTACCACAAGAGCAAGAATTGATTTAGGCTAAATCTTGAATCTGCAGTTGACCGCGACGTTTGGTTATACCTGCATTTTTTATGGTTTAGCCTGGAGACACCGTTTTTGGTATTGCATTGATGAGACATAAACAAAGTGCTCAAAAGTGACTTGTTGATTATGCGTTGCTGGTTGATTTTACTGCTACAGACCAGATACCTCGATGATCGCAGTCATGTAATGTGTGGGCATATGGCTAATACGATCATCATAACCTTTATAAGTCAGTGTTTTATAATTGTCAGATCAGCCGACTAAACACAGACACAATCCCTAGAGAGGCAATTGATTAGGTTTAGAAATACAACTATAACACCTTGTATATATTGAAAATTATTGCTATTGGATTTAATTAAATGTTGTTAAATCCCTATTTGTGTCCACTTTAACCTAGTGCCATTATTAT
>JBLHHD010000417.1:0-3713 GCA_047614605.1 Alteromonadaceae bacterium | reverse complement strand
GGCGGGTAAAAACGGTGCTCCATTGTGGAAAAATAACGAAATGGTCTGGGATGATGATGTCACCATACTCGGTGGTGCGCTCGGGCTAAAAACCAGCGCTGGTGCTGTTAATCTTGAGTTTAAAGGCGGTTACTTTGCCCTGCCCGTCGGGATGCGCGACTACTCTGGCAATTTGGCACTTTTACAAGCCGTAGCGAGTACCACCATCGATGGTACAAAGTTAACGGGTGCCATTGCTTATCTGGATATCAATGCCGACGAAAACGACCGGGATATCGCTTTGTTGTCCGAAAATAACGGGGCCAGAGACTATCAAAACTGGGTGTTAAGTCTGCAATCGACCACCACAGTAAACCATAAACCCCTGACGCTAGCGTTCGATTATATGCTTAACACTGAGGATTATGCTGCTGATGACCCGGACTCTTTCACCGCCCTTCATCACGACGAAGATGATGGCTGGGTTATGTCTTTACGTTGGGGAGATACCAAAAAAGCCGGTCACTGGCAAATTCGTTATGATTATGCTCATATCGACACTTTTGCGGTGAATAATTCGTATGCTCAGGATGACTGGGTACGGTGGGGCAATGCCACCCAAACCCGGGCGAGTAATTTCAAGGGATCAGAGTTTCGTGTCGCTTATGCTTTTGGCTCGACCTTAAATCTAGTGAGTCGCTGGTATATTGTTGATGCGATTAAAACTCGTAATGCTGGTGCGTTGAGTAAAGAAGATGGTAATCGTTTACGGTTTGATTTGAACTGGAAGTTTTAGCACAGGTTAGCCAGATTTTACGCTGGCTAACCTTAGTTTGTCGCTGCTTACAGTTAAAAACTTAAGATATCATTTCGTCTATTTGCCTCCCTACCTTAAACCTAAATATCGGTCGTGTTTGCCGTAACCTGCCGAATTGTTTTTCAAGGTAGTGAAACAATGAAACCACATGCTCTAATACCTCTATCTTTGCACAAACAACCGGAACCCCATCAATACCCCCAAGCCACATTGGAATGCCATGGTAACTGCCATGATGAGTAAACCCTGCTTTTAAAGCCCTTTGCCTTGTCATATATACAGCCATATTTGAATCTCCTAGCCCTCGAAAACAACATGCGATTAAACGCATGCTCAAAAAGCTTAGGTCACATTTTGCAATGGCACAAAGGAGATAAGTGGAACGCGGTGGTAGCGAATACCTTGGTGTGCAAGTCTTACCGACAAAATGATCTTCAACCCGTTTGAGCAGGCAAAAGATCCTTAAACCGACACAGCTTCCAAAACCAAAAATTTGATATATAAGGTTTTAAAGACAAAAGCTTGCCCCAAATTATAGTGACTTATTAAGTAACTGAATACAAAGGCGTTTAATCATAAATAGACTGACTGTTCACTAATTCAGCACAAGCATGGTCATGAGTACCCGTCCAATCAATGATACGGGTACATTTGGCACGTTAAGATTACCGGTAAATTCAGCTTGCGGTAATTTAGATAAATTCAAGACATAAAATGATACTGGTATGAACAGTTGAAAAAAAATGATTAACTCGCGAAAAATATCATTTTCGCTGCACATCGACGCACAGTCCCAGTACTAAGCTTCAACTTAAGCTAATGTATTGGGTATTAGTGGCGGCAAAACACCTACTTTTAGCAGCGATATTTTACGCTCACTCAAACTTGCCAAGAGCACCCAGCCATTAGATAGCGTCCACCAGCGGGAGATAAAACGTTCACAATCAAGTTAAATTAATACCGGTTTAGTCATCTAAAGCCAATTAATTTAACCGAAATGCCGACCACTGGAGTATGCGCATTTTAGCCCCGCCCTTGCGAATGAGTAAAAACTCAACGCCCACCCTAATATGTGCATTTAAATAATCGTTTATCGCCAGCCCTTTGATGCTTTTTCGACAAATTGTTGCGAAATTCTGATCCGTTATTTTATCATTGCGAAGTGCTCTAATTTAATTCAATGAATTCTAGGCCCAGCACGTAGCTATCATCAAATTCTTGGGTACACCGAATCACTTTGGCATTAGCAGACAAGGGGGGCACACTGGGATTACTGGAAGCTAATTTAACTTTGAGCATCGCACCGGCTTCTATCGGCTCCTGAACTTCGGCAGACATCCCGGTTGAGCTAACATCCCGGCAAATCGCATCAATGACAGTTCCCGCTTCTGAGTCATCGAGAGCCAGCTCTAAATCGGCATTAACCATCATGCGGAAAAACGACCTTTTGTCATCTTGATTCAACATTGTAATACTCCAAAATTTACTTTAACGAACATAACAGTTTACCCACAGGCACCTTAATCAAAGGTTAGTAGCCAGTGTACAAAAGATCGTTAATCAGTGCTAATTTTTTTAAATTAGCGGAGTCTTTTGAATTGTTCCCGCAGATAATCTAGAATAACACTCAAATCACTGACAAAGTGATCAAATCTAACAATACTTAACCGTATTAAAAAACTCTGGGATACCAGTACAATGCAAATCACCCTGAAAATAACCCCTTTGATGATCTTATTACTAGGCTCTTTTTATCTCAACGCAGCCCCTGATGCCGCCATTAAAAAAGCAGTAATGAACACCACCCGCCCGGGTGTCGATATTTTGCGGGATGTCGATCGTAAGCCGCTTGAGGTACTCAATTTTTTCGAATTAAGGCCGGGCATGACGGTACTTGATTTGTATGCTACCGCTGGTTATTACACTGAACTGCTTTCGCATATTGTTGGCAGTGAGGGCAAGGTTATTTCTCATAACTCTCATGGTTATCGCAAATTTGTCGGTCAAAAAATTAATGACCGCTATCTCAATGGCCGTCTGTCTAACGTGCAAAAATACTTTAATCACCCAAGAGATGTCAAACTGCAATCCGACTCGCTCGACATGGTACTGATGGCTCTGCTTTATCACGACCTGTATGTCACCAATGCCACAAACCTGATCACTGCCAAAGATCGCCAACATTTAATAAGGCAGGTGTTTTTAGCCATTAAACCCGGTGGTACCTTAGGGGTGGTTGATCATGCCGCTCCCCGTGGCACCGGCGCTGAGTCAGCCGATAAATGGCACCGTATATCAGCCACTATAGTCACTAAAGAGCTGGTTGATGTCGGCTTTGAATTTGTTGACGAAAGCAAAGCCTTAAGAAATCGCACTGACCCCCATGACATTTCCATTTTTGACAATAAAGTGCGGCGCAAAACCGACCGCTTTATTTTGAAGTTTCGCAAACCAAACAGTTAAAAACAAGTCCCTTGTATCGTTTTGTTATATTTTGGTGTCCGCTGAGCTTCATTCGCTGCAGCCGCTCCTGTCAAAAATGATCCACAGTGACCAGTTAGAAAGCCTTTTTAGGCTGACTACGTCCCGTCATACTCCTTTAATGCCATTCTTATCCGTTTGGCAGAGATAGGATAAGGCGTACCAAGGTTTTGAGCAAACAGCGATACCCTGAACTCTTCTATCATCCAGCGAATATCGGCTAACGCCTGGGTTTGTTGTAAGGTCTGTCGTCCTGGTTTATTTTGCTTATCTAGCTCAGAACTGACTCGATTGATCTCCAGCAGGTTTAAACGGTCACGGTTAGGATCAATTGCCAGCTTTTCGAGTCGTCGTTCTAACGCTTTCATGTAACGGGTCAAGTCTGGCAACTTGTCAAAGCCGATGTCAGTAACAAATCCTTTATAAACCAAGCTAT
>JBLHHD010000416.1:0-3718 GCA_047614605.1 Alteromonadaceae bacterium | reverse complement strand
TCCCCTTCGATCACAGCCGTTTGGTGAATAGTCACATTAGGATTCATTGTTATACCTTTAATATCTGTACATTAATCTGTATGGGGCTTATACCAATTACATTAACTCACTAAGTTATTTTGCTTGTTAAAATGGCCACTGACTGCGTTGTTAATTTTGTATGTAGAGCAACTATATACGGCAATTAACGCCTTGTCATTGACCATTTTCCCTGCCCAAAATTTTGCTCATTGAATTAATGTAACTGGTATTACTTGTATACTCAAGTGACCGCAAAATTGTGCATTTTAACGTCACCTGAGTATAGCGCGCCATGTTATAGCATGAATGACCGCGTTGATCTGCATTTTCCCTCACTTCAAATGTTAATTCTATTTGTCTAATAAAGGGATTATTATTGATTTATTGTTTGTTTTGTTTTAAATAAGTTAATGGTGGATTTGTAGTGCAAATAAAATAAGTTCGCAGCACAGTGATAAACGTTTATAATGTGGCCATTTGGTAAAAGCTTAAGATTATTGGTCATTATGAGTTTTTAATTCATTTTAAGGTGTGATCTTATATGATCACCACCGGACTGGTGTGTTTGATCAAAGAGGTTAGACTTAAGCGTATTTTTTATTTAAATTGAAGGCGTTAAATTGACTCGCGTTTAGTTATATTTCATTAGGATGTTGATGGTGTCTAGTCCACAAATCGTTGGAATGCTGATTGGCTTGTTTATCGGCAGTATTATTTTCTGGTTGGTCCGTCGTGACCATATGATGTCAAAAGACGGTATTGGCTGGTTGTTGGTGGCAGGCGGGATTGTTTTGTATGGCTCATTTCCTGGGCTTAATGACAAACTTGGCGTCTTTTTGGGCATTGGTTATCCACCGATCATTCCAGTATTGCTTGGTATTGGTGCGGTGCTGATCAAGCTATTGATTAATGATACCGAGCGGGTAAAAACCCGGGTTGATGTTGAACGTCTGGTGCAGCGTATTGCGATTCTGGAAGCTGAACTGGAGCAAGAGAAGATGATTTCGAATAATCGCAATGTCAGGGTGCTAAAGCAGCTTCAACCACAGCCCGGATCTTTATTACCCGATAGCGCTAAAACCAAAGCTAAAAAAGGTCGATCCCCAACCAGTGAAAAAATTGAGCCAGTGATCAGCGAGTCGTTAATTTTTGACTTATCTACCGTAGAGCCATTAATCACAGAGCCGTTAAAAAGAGTTGCCGATCACCCAGATATTAAGGTCAAGGGTAAAGCTAAAGCAGAGACTAAAATGGGTGGTAAACGTTAATTGTCGGCAAAAAATACAGTGTTGCTGGTGATCTACGGGGCCGGTGGGCATAAAAGCGAAATGCGCCGCTTATTGCAGTATCTAAACGATGTTTCATCCCCTGAGCTCGTCTCTTTGGGGAGTGGTCCGCTGCTTTGCAATGAACTGGCCCATTATGAAATCAGTGATGTACGCAGTAAAAAGAGCCGTTTAAAAAGCCTGTTACTTTTTTTGCCGATCGTATTAATGACATTGCTTAAAGTCGTTGATATTGTACGCCGCTACAGGGTTGTTGGCGTGATCTCAACCGGTCCGGGGTTATGTATTATGCCGATGTTATTATTGCGTTCAATCGGTATCAAGACGGTATTTTTGGAGACCTTTTGTCGCTTTGAAAGTCGTTCGATGACCGGTCGTATCATGTATAAAATAGCCCACCGTTTTTTGATCCAAAACCGTCAACTGCAAGCTTTGTATCCTGATGGACAGTATAGCGGACGGCTATGAATATTCTGGTTACGGTAGGCACCAGCGCCTTTGATGAACTGATTGAGGCGGTTGACAAGCAATTACTACAAAGTGAATATTCACTTACCTGTCAGATAGCTGATGGTCGCTACATCCCCAAAAACCATCTTTCAATTAAATTTAGCAATGATTTTACTTCATTGGTTAACAATGCCGATATAGTGATCGCTCACGGGGGGGCGGCGACGGTATTTGAGTTACTTGAAGGGGCTAAAAAAATTGTTTTGGTACCGAATACCAAGCGAATTGACAAACACCAACACGATCTTGCCGGGTTTGTGCAAAAGCAAAACTATGGCGTGGTTTGCTGGTCGTTGGAGACTCTACTTGAATCAGTCAGGTTTGCGCAGCAGCAAACGTTTGCCCCTTATCATAAAGAGCCATTTTTTATGGCCCGCAATATCCTTCAATACTTTAATCTGGTGAGCTGATGAAGTTGTTATTTCTTACCCCCCAATTACCTTATCCACCGATAAGTGGTGGGGTGATCAAAAGTTTTAAGCTGGTGGAGTTTCTCAGTCACAATCATCAACTGAGTCTGGCGTGTTTGTTAAAAAGTGATGCCGATGAAAGTAATTTGCCAGCCCTTAAAGCACTTTTGCCGATTAATGAGGTGTTTAGCGAGTCACTTAATATCCCCCGTAACCCGGTTAACTTTATTAAAAGTTGCCTGGCAGCAATCCCCTTAACAATCTATCGCAACCGCTCCCGCTCATTGGCTAAAACAATCAGTGATATTGGCAGTGATTATGAGGTGATATTTGTTGATCACTATTTAATGTTTCAATATATCCCGAAAAACTTTTCCGGTAAAGTGGTGCTTCATCAGCACAACGCCGAGTTTTTGTTGTGGTCACGAATGGCCGGGCAAATGAATAACGGGGTTAAAGCGCTGATGAAAAAAGTCCTGCTCAAATTCGAAGCCGGACGTATTCGTCGTTATGAAGTCACGATGTGTCAACACGCTGATGTTGTTTTGGCGGCACCTAACGACCAGCAGGCATTGATTGAGGCTGGCAGTACAGCGGCTAACTTTGTTGATACCTATCATCTGGGTGACGAGGTTAATCTGGATTTACCCGCGCTGGATTTTAACCAAACCCGACCAGCGGTTTTGTTTATTGGCACCTTAAGCTGGGAAGCCAACGTGGATGGGCTAATTTGGTTTTTAACTGACATTTGGCCGCGTATTAAAGCGGCTAATCCCCAGGTGACGTTCACTATTGCCGGCAAGTGCTCCAGTCAACTTAAAAGCAAGTTGGTCACTTTGGCACCCGAAGTTGATTTACCGGGGTTTGTTGATGACCTGGATGTTTTGTATCAGCAGCACCGGGTATTTGTGGCTCCTTTGCGCTTTGGTAGCGGGATTAAGGTCAAAGTGGTTAACAGTTTATATCGAGGTATACCGAGCGTGACCACGAGTGTCGGGGCTGAGGGGATGGCGTTGGTGTCAGGCGAACATTTGTATATTGAAGATGATGCCGACAGCTTTGCCCAAAGCGTTTTAAATTTGTTGCAGGACGAGTCAGACTGGCAACGCTTGAGTGTTCAGTCAAGACAACATATGCGGGCCCACTACCGTTGGAATGTGGTATTTGACAATGTACAAAGGAGTTTAAAGGGGGTCACAGATGAACAGTAATAGCCAAATCCTGCCGCTGGTGAGTGTTTACATGCCGAGCAAAAATCGTGGGCCGATGCTGTCTAGGGCTATTGATTCTGTACTGGCACAAACTTACGCTAATGTTGAGTTGGTGATTGTTGATGATGGCTCTACCGACGACACGCCAGCGTTGCTGGCTGATTATCAGCGTCGTTTTACCAATGTGCGTTATTATCGCAATGAAACCAGCAATGGCGTTGCAGCGGCCAGAAATGAAGCGATAAAGGCATGTCACGGAGAATATATTGCCGGTTTGGAT
>JBLHHD010000415.1:0-3750 GCA_047614605.1 Alteromonadaceae bacterium | reverse complement strand
ATGCGGGCCGGTCAATACCTGGAAGCATTTTTAAGACATAATGAGCCATCGCCAGTAACGCACCGGTATTACCGGAGCTGACACAGGCCATCGCCTTGCCATTTTGCACCAAGTTAAGGGCAACACGCATTGAAGCATCTTTTTTAGCTCGCAGTGCCGAAGCCGGACGTTCATCCATATTAACGACTTGTTCGCAATGATGAATGAGCAGCTGAGGATGATTAAGGCAATCGTGTGTAGAGAGTTCGTTTTGCAGAAATTGTGCGTTACCACACAGGATAAGTTTAAGATGGGGAAATTCTTTGACCGCCGCGATGGCAGCCGGGATAGTCGATCGGGGGCCATAATCACCCCCCATCATATCCAACGAAATCGTTAAATTTCGCATTAGATAATAACCTTAGACGGCTATAACTTTAACGCCTTTGTAGTAGCCATCAGCAGTTATGTGATGACGTAGGTGAGTTTCACCTGAAGTTGGATCAATTGACAAAGTAGGACCACTCAATGAATCATGTGAACGACGCATACCACGTTTTGAACGAGACTTCTTACTTTTCTGTACTGCCATTTTTCGGTTCTCCTAAAATTATTTTCGTTTCAGCTGTTCTAGCACAGCGAACGGATTTGGCTTCTCTTCTTCGACTTCTTCAATTTCACCCCAAGTCACTTGCCTGTCAGCGGCAGAGCAATCCTGCTCGTCGTGCATAGGGATAATGGGCAGACTGAGCATTAACTCGTCCTCAACCAGTTTGATTAGTTCAATATCACCGAATTCGTTGATTTCGATGGTATCATACCAATCAGGTAACTGATTTTCTTCATCTTCAAGCACCCCGGCTTTCACCGGTGAGTAAGCAAAACTTGCAGTTAAATCGATAGTCATACTTTCATTACAACGTTGACAGACAGAGTTAGCCTTAACCTGAGCATCCCCTTTTAAAAAGAGTAACCCCTGATGGTCTTTACCTGTTTGCACGTTAACATCGACATCACCTTGATTATCAGACAAGCTTTGCGTCAAACGTTTCATTTGAGTAAGTAACACATAACCCGAATAACTGGTTTGGTGCTGCGCCGCTTTTTTGATATCAAGTGTAATTGGAATTTTTAACTTTTGCATAAGTCGCGCATAATATAGCGCTGGGGGAGAAGAGTCAATAATAACCCCCACACAAATCCATAAATAATGCGCTTTTAATCAGGTTTATGGTGTTTTTACCTACCAATATACGTTTTAATAAGCTCAACGATTAAAACAAGCCCATCATAAGGTAATCATCCCAATGGAATTAATATTAGCCTCTACCTCCGAATTTCGTCGCAGCCTGTTGCAAACACTTCAATTGCCCTTTATAACCAAAGCCCCTGACGTTGACGAAACGCCCTTAGCCGATGAATCACCAGAGCAGCTGGTCAATCGCCTTGCAACCCTTAAAGCTCAAGACATTGCCGACAAAAATCCCGGTGCCATTGTGATCGGCTCAGACCAGGTAGCCATATTTGATAACCGAATCCTCGGCAAACCTCATACTTATGAAAATGCGATTAAGCAATTAAACGACTTTAGCGGTCAGCATGTCCGCTTTCTTACCGGGTTATGTGTTATCAACACCCAAACTGGCAGCAGTGAAACCATTGTCGAACCTTTCTCGGTCTATTTTCGCCCCTTAAGCGAAGCGCAAATCCACCATTATGTGATGGCCGAAAAACCTTACAACTGTGCAGGCAGCTTTAAAAGTGAAGGATTAGGGATTAGCCTGTTTGAAAAACTCGAAGGGGATGACCCCAACACTTTAATTGGTTTACCATTAATTCGTTTGGTTGAATTACTTGGTAATGCCGGTGTTGAGGTATTGGCTTAAACGAGCCCCGTTATATCCATTTACGCAATTCGCTGATTTGATCAACCACCGTTAACGGCGTTTGCGTAAGCAAGCGCTCGCGAGAATGAACGCCATAGCTCACACCGATACGGTCCATGTTGATGGCTTTGGCCATTGCCATGTCAAATTCGCTGTCACCAATCATTACCGCCTCATTGACGTCAAGACGCATTTCTTTGAGTAACTGCTCTAACATGTCCGGCGATGGTTTTGATTTGGCTTCATCAGCACAACGTGAGCTGTCAAAGAACCCACCCGTTTGTGAAGTCATCCATACCCGCTCTAATCCCTGACGTCCTTTACCTGTCGCTACAGCCAATTTATAACCGCTGAGCTTTAAATCACTCAATAACTGTACCGCACCATCAAACAATGGTGCCGGGGTTTGGTCATGATTAACGTACTGATCTTTGTAATGACCAAAAATAGATTGTTGAACCGCTTGATGACTTTGAGGAAATAACGTATCAATGGCGTGAGCAAGGCTCAAACCAATAATGTTTTTAACCTGTGGCTCATTGGGCTCACCTACTCCACTTAAACGGGCTGCCGATTGCATCGATGAAACAATTCTGCCAACGGAGTCCATCAAGGTGCCGTCCCAGTCAAATATAACCAACTTATATTTCATTATCACTCCTTAACATTTTTAATGCCTGATTAAGGCTATTATCCAGTGGTGCTTCGACAAATAGCGGTTCGCCACTGCCCGGGTGATCGAACCTAAGACTATAAGCATGAAGAAACATCCGTTTGAGTCCTTTTTTGGCCATATAATCAGAAAACTCATTATTGCCATATTTATTGTCACCGGCAATCGGGTGACCATTACAAGCGGTATGCACCCTAATTTGGTGAGTTCGGCCTGTGACAGGTGATGCCTGAACCAAAGTACAACTGGTAAATGTTTCTAACACCTTAAACAAGGTTTTGGACAGTTTACCCTCTGCTCTATCCACCTTAACTACCCGCTCGCCCGATTGCAGAGTATTTTTCCTCAACGGCTCGTCGACCTCCCTAAGTTTGTTACTCCAGCGACCATCCACCAATGCCCAATAGTTCTTTTGCATAGTCTTGGCTCTGAGTTGCTCATGTAACACTCTGAGCATTGAACGCTTTTTGGCGATCATCAAACAACCGGAGGTATCCCTGTCGAGTCGATGCACCAATTCAAGCTGCCGCTCATCAGGACGTAAACTCCGCAAGGCCTCTATCAAACCGAAGTTTAAGCCACTGCCACCGTGAACTGCCAGCCCAGCAGGCTTGTTGATCACTATAATGTCTTTATCTTCAAATAGAATGCAGCTTTCAAGTTGGGCCACCACTTTGAGTTTTGGCGAGATCACAATTTCGCTCTTTTCTTCAAACTTGACGGGCGGCACCCTAACATTATCGTCAAGCTGTAATTTATAGTCCGGTTTGACCCGTTTTTTATTCACCCGGACCTCACCTTTACGAATGATTCGATAGATAACACTTTTGGGAACTCTTTTGAAACGTGCCCGTAAAAAATTATCAATCCGCTGATGCTGGTAACCGTCCTCGATCACCACATATTCTACGCTGTGTTTTTTTTGCTCTGTCATTAATAATATTACTAATTCAATCAATAATTAAGTTGCTAAGGGTGAGGAATTAATGGGATAATCCGCCCGGTTTAGACCCTTAAGTTTCAGGGTAACGGAGTTTTAACCCAAGTGTAAGAGAGAAAACGACGCAAAATCGGATGCGTGATCATACAGTAACCAATAAATTTTCCAAGGTTTTTGACATCCGAAAATAAACAAGCATCTTGTTTGAGGCGATGAACGTAATAGATTGCCAATAATAACAAGGCGTTCTTTCCCACGAAAGTGAGAACAAA
>JBLHHD010000414.1:0-3752 GCA_047614605.1 Alteromonadaceae bacterium | reverse complement strand
CTCGGACAGGCTCCTAGTTGAAGTTAATCCTCTGCCATCCAGAAGAAAATCGCGACCATACGACGTTCTCGTTTGTCGGTGCCAGAATAACCCGAGGCGCCATGGATCATGTTGCCTTTGAAGACAATCAAACGGTTAAATTTGTTATCGACTGTATAATCTTCATACCAGGATTCGGCGGGTAAGAAGTGGGTTTGTAAGGCATCAACCAAATTGGTGTAGGGTGGTGGAACAATATTGCCACCAGGGGCATTGTTTTCGTAACGTAAGCGATAAAATGAAGTGCCTGCTGCCTGCTGCCGGGTCCGGGTTTGGGCTTAAATAAAGCACAGCGGCATAACGGCACAAATTGCGGTTATCACTATGAGGCCGTGGTTTGCCTTCTTTTTCACCCACCAGATGCACGGAGTTACTGTCAACGGTGACATCATCATTGCCACCCAGTGTCCAAATTTTATCTTTGCCAATCACTGACTTTACATAGTCTTCAACCTGTTTAAGTTCGGCAACCGATAACGCTTTTCTTGAGCGCATACCGGGCCATAATTGGTTGGTATAAGGCTTACCCAGCGTCCATTTCTTGTGTATAAAGCAACGATTGCTGATTTTTTTCGCTTTTTCTTGGGGGAAAAAATCATCCTTAATCCACAGATTTACCCCTGGTTCGGGTTTCTCATAAGGCAGCACCGGTTGGTCAAATGGGATCGCTGGCAACGTAGTGTCGGTTGGTACTTTGGCATACATACATTAGTCCTGAACTGATGGCAGATAAATAACCCCGCTAACCTATCAAAAAAGGCTGACAGGGTCAAACCATGTTGGGATAGGCCAAAACGGACAAATACACTGTAATTGTCGAGCCCTCACCCGCGGTTGATTCAACTTTGATAGTGCCGTCGTGATCTTCGATGATGCCAAATGAAATCGCGATACCCAACCCTGTGCCTTCGCCTACTTCTTTGGTAGTGAAAAATGGTTTACATTACGTATACTGCGCCAATGTGCATGACCGCGAATCTGACAGCACTTATTGCCCCGGCTGTCACAAACAGGTGATCCAAAGAGATTGGTACGAATTGGGCCAATATCCGCTGGATGGGTGTTTTGACGGCCAGCAAGGGAGCTTTGGCCGCCACCGTATCCCGGTCAAGCTAGGCTAATATTTTTTCGTCCCCCAAAATTGCGTTTAGCTGATCTTGTCTTATAGTCAAAGTGTGCTTTTAATCACAACGCGTGTCACCGCCCAGCCGTATTAGCGCTGATTTTTGGCTCACTGGGCAGTGCTTGATGAGGGCAAAATCGACAACTACCAAATCGCCATCCCCTCAAGAGTTAACGCCAGCCCCAGAACCCCATGGGGAGAGTTGGGACCTTGTGAAAGGACAGTGCTTACGCCAATTATCGAAAGCAAATTCACCAGCGAAGCCGATGGCGGACTGGTGATTACTTTATTTGAGTACCAATCCGCCGCTGACCTTGACTATCGCTATGGATTCTTTTTGATTTGGTCAATCATTTTGCGCCATGAATCTGTGCGGTTTTTATTTGCCACATTGGCTAATTTGAATAATTTGTCTTGTGTCACAATAAACGTATTATTAGCAGGGAGGCCGTGTAAAGAACGGGGATTTGTTCTGGCTGCTGTTTTATTATCGATCACTGTTGGTGGGCTTTGGGCGCTGGTATCAAGTATACTCAAGTCGACAAATACCGGATCTGGACCGCTGAACCATGGTTGTTGCCACCAATGCCCAATGCCCAGTGCCCAGTGCTCGGCACTAACCACGAAATATACCCTCCCTCACGAATTAACCTGGGTGCATTAATGGCACCGCTAAAACTGTAACGCACTGTACCAGCCGCATTGGGTAAAAAGTAATCAGGAGTGTAAAGGTCAGAGACGATCACACCATCAATTTGATAGGAAAATTCAACAGCTTCACTGGGATCACACACTTCAATCAAAAACTCGACAAGCCCTTGCTCTGTGATTATTGATTCAGCACTAATGGTATTGTTGCCCATTGTTGCCCATTGTTGCCCATTGGGTCTGCCAGTATTTTCAATAAGTTTATGGCCCAGACTTGCGTTCAAAGAAGCAGGTAAGGCGTCATGTCCTAAGCGTCAAACGTGACTGTCCGCGCCATTTGTTTTAAACTGCGCCCAATATGCTGAGCGAAAAAGTCGTAAACAACACTGATGAAGATTACTTTGGCACCGATGGAAGGTGTGGTCGATCACCTGATGAGAGAAATGCTAACCCACATTGGCGGTTTCGACTTGTGTGTCACCGAGTTTATGCGGGTTGTCGATCAACTGTATCCGCCAAGCGTTTTTCATCGTATTTGTCCTGAACTTAGCCAGCAAGGTAAAACGGCTTCCGGAACACCTGTTCGAATTCAACTATTAGGTCAAGACCCCAACTGGTTGGCCGAAAACGCCGTCAGAGCCGTGGCGTTAGGTTCTAGTGGTTTGGATCTTAACTTCGGCTGCCCGGCCAAAATGGTTAACCGAAGTAAAGGCGGTGCAGCATTACTCAAAGAGCCAGAAACCCTGTATCAAATCGTTAAGGCAGTACGCCAAGCTGTGCCGTCAGAGCATCAGGTCAGTGCTAAAATACGCTTGGGATTTGACGATAAGTTGTTAGCCATCGAAAATGCTCAAGCCATAGAAGAGGCGGGGGCCAGCCAATTGGTGGTCCATGCCCGGACCAAAGCCGAGGGCTATAACCCGCCGGCCTGGTGGGACTGGATTGGCAAGATACGCGAGCAAACGAGTATTGATATTGTGTCTAATGGTGAGATTTGGAATCACCAGGATGCGCTGCTTTGCCAACAACAATCTGGCTGTCAGGATATGATGGTGGGGCGAGGTGTATTGGCAATGCCAAATCTGGCGATGGTGATCAAAGACGGTATACAGCCTATGCATTGGCAAAGTGTTATGTCGCTGTTGGTGAAATATTCTGGTTACGAATTGTACGGGGACAAAGGCGTATACTACCCCAACCGCATCAAACAATGGCTCAAATTTTTGTCTCGTCAGTACCCTGAGGCCAAAGCGCTTTTCACCCGGGTTCGCACTTTAAAATCTGCTGAGGATATTCTTAAAATGATCAAGGACGTTGATTCTTGTGTTATACCAAATTAACCTTAATAGGTATTAGCTAGCCAATGGCATAATAGCGTCAAACTGTTCAGTATTAAGCCGCTGAACGTCTTCCAAATCGTAATCACTTTGTAAAGAGAGCCAAAACTGGGCGGTAGTGCCAAAGTATTTGCCTAGCCGAATCGCAGTATCAGCAGTAATTGAACGCTTTTTCAGGTTATCAGCCGTTGATCCGGGCTTATGTCGGACAAGGGTTGAGGCAAGATATGGCCCGCCTGCAAGGCAGCGATGTCAATAAACTGGTTGAAAGCCTCAAACGTCATGGTGTTGATGAAGCGGTGATTTGCGAAGCTATGGCTGATGTCTGATTGAATGTTGAGCACTAATATTGCAAATAAAGACCGTAAGCTAGCGAACCTTTTACATGACAGATTTTGCATGTAACAATGTGGGCAATAATGGCTTTGACGTCAACGTATAACCTGGAAGCATAAATGACCGCTTTAAAACCAGCACAAGACTTGGATGAAATGTGGGAGATTTTTGATCCTGCAACCACAGTAGATGCCACCTCTGCCTTTTATGTTCCGCGCAACGAAGACGGCTTGCGCAATCTCACTTTTAATCTCAAGAAAACCAAACGC
>JBLHHD010000413.1:0-3755 GCA_047614605.1 Alteromonadaceae bacterium | reverse complement strand
TTGACCCCATGAAAAATTCATTGCCACTATTTTACATTTAACTTTTGCTTTACATTCTTTAGAATGCGCAGGGGTTCTGTGTTCATGTGGCAATAGCTTAACAGCAAAATGTTGACAAAAATGAATAAGAGAGCCTCCTTTGATAAGGGGGCTTTTTTTTACCTGGACTAAATCGCACCTATCACAACCGTTGCACCACTTGGGGAAACCAATGAACCTATTAGAAAAGCTTAGAGTAGACATAAACGAAATCGATTCTGAGCTGCTTATTCTGCTGGCTAAGCGCAGACGCATCAGTAATTTGGTGGGCGAGAACAAAATCAAATCGAAAAAACCTATCCGCGACTCAGCCAGAGAAGAAGAGCTGCTGGTACGATTGATAAGTTATGGCCGCTCACTGGGCCTGGACACTCACTACATCAACCAACTGTACCGCGTCATTATCGAAGATTCGGTGCTCAACCAGCAAGCCTTACTGCAAAGCAGGCTCAACGAAATCGCTGATGAACAAGGCTGCCGCGTAGCCTTTTTGGGTGGACAAGGCTCTTACAGCTATTTAGCCTGTTTAAAATACTTTTCTCGTCGATCGAGCAAAATTATTGAGATTGGTTGTTCAAGCTTCAATCAAATCACCAGCAAGGTCGAAACCGGTGAAGCCGATTACGCCATGTTGCCAATCGAAAATACTTCTTCGGGCAGCATTAATGAAGTGTATGACCTTTTGCAACACACCAGCCTGTCGATTGTCGGCGAGCTAACCCAACCGGTTAACCATTGTTTGGTGGGCATAGAAGAAATCGATGTTGATCAAATCACCGTCATTTATACCCATCCCCAGCCTCACGCCCAGTGCAGTCTTTTTATTGATGAACTTAAGGACGTAAAAATTGAGTATTGTGACAGCACCTCACAAGCCTTCGAAAGAGTCCGCGACCTAAACTCACCAACATCTGTCGCCATAGGCAGTGCCGAGGGTGGTAAAGCCTATGCTCTGGTAGCGATAAAAGAAGGGCTGGCCAATCAAAAACAAAACTTCAGCCGCTTCATCGTTGTCAGTCGTAAACCCGTTCAAGTAGCTCAACAAATACCGGCAAAAACCACCATCATTATGTCCACCGACCAGCAAGCAGGCTCCTTGGTCGATGCTTTGATTTGTCTTAAAAATCATAATCTTAATATGAGCAAGCTCGAATCAAGACCGATAACAGGAAACCCTTGGCAAGAAATGTTTTATCTTGACCTGCAAGGCAATATTAACGACAAAAACATGCAACAAGCACTCAGTGAACTGGAACAGATCACCCGTTTTGTTAAAGTATTAGGCAGTTACCCAAGCGAAGACGTTGTTCCTGTAGCAGCCTCTATTTAATCGCTGCCAAGCAGGTTACAATGATGGCCTTATAATGATATGGCGGACCTTAAAGAGTCCGTCACATTGATGGTGAAAAAGCGTTAGGGACGGAACTAAACAGGATAAAAAGTTAAAAAATCCGTGATATGATCGGTACTCTAGCAGTCATATTCATTACGATAGGGGCAGCGGCGGCTGTATTTCAGCGCCGAAGAATGATGTCACGAGGGTTCTAAATGCAGTGGATAAGAATGAGCGACCAAGTTAAAGCCACGGCTACCTATAGCCTGATCATCTTACTTGGTTTTGTTTTATCCTACGTGGTCTACTCATCGGTAAAACAAGTCAGTGATACCACCAAAGCACTGGTTGAAAAGCAGATCCCCACTCTGTCAGCGATCCAAAAAGTTATCACCACCCTCTCCGAGCGAGAAAGAACCCTATACGAGTACTACTCGACTAACGACAAATTTATCTATCAACGCAATTTCGTCCGAAATAAGCAACACGTCAATGAGCAAATTGACGAACTGGCCCGTTATTTTCCAGACAGTGATAATATCGCCCCGGTTTACGCTAGTATTGCTGCGATCAACAAAGCAGCGAAAGCACTTGACAGCAATCTGCAAAGCGAAGCTACCGACTGGGATCTAGCGCGTTTACAGCTAACGGATATCAGCTACCAGCGTCGCAATATAGTACCTTTATTAAAAATACTCGAAAACGACACTAAAGAAGAGGTCAGCAGCGCCCACCGCAGCACCTTAAGAATGCTCAGTAGTACCAGCACAACCGTCATTATTTATAGCTTCTCAATCATTATAATCTCGTTGATTATCGGTCAGTATATGCGCATTTATTTTAGGGTTTCACGGCGCAACAAACGTCTGGCACTGCTTTCTGAGCGTAACCCTCACCCGATCATCAGTGTTAATCAGTATCGGAAGGTTATTTATTACAATCCGGCTACCGAAAAACTGCTAGATCTGTCCCAGGACAACCCACTGCAAATAGCCGACCTTATTCCCGACGACTTTTTAGCCTTATGCGTCACCGCCAAAAAAGATAAATCAGTCATTAGGGTTGAACATTCGCTAGTTAACATTACCTTGTCTTGCGAAATTCACTGGCTAAAAGATTTAAATGTCTTTGATTTGCATATCTCCGATATCACCGAAGAGAAAAAAGCCAAAGAAAAACTGCAGTTTCAAGCCTTTCATTACCAGGATACTTCATTACACAATAGCTACAAGCTCGCCGAAGCTCTGGTCAACAAAATCAAAAACAAACAGGTTTTTTCCCTCGGCGAAATTGAAATGCGCAATTATAACCGTTTTGTCGCCGGGCACGGCGTAGAGGCAAGCCTTGAGCTTATCAGGGGAATAGCTTCTCGACTTTATTTTACGGTGTCTTTATCTGAGCATGATCTCGAACTCTTTCAAATCAACGAAAAAACCTTTGCTTTTATTATCAACGATATCCAGGGCGAGTTTGAGATCAAAACATTTCACCACTTTGTTGAAAGCCAAATGGCCGAAATTCTCCCTACCCCCTTTGGCGAATTTAGCATCGAACTAGATTATGGCTTTTGCAGCTTCCCAGAGCATGGCAACAACAGTGATACCCTGTTACAAAACGCTCGTATTGCTCTGGATGAAGCAATTAACAATGAACATGCACGATTCAATTATTACAACCACCAACTCAGCCAGCAGCTTAACTACAGTTTAACCCTCACCGGCTGGCTCAAAAATGCGATTAAAAATAATGAGATGCGCTTGGTTTATCAGCCCCAACTAGCCCTCCTGTCCCAGCGTATTATTGGTATGGAAGCACTGTTACGTTGGCAACATCAGGGTGAATATATCTCACCAGCAGAATTCATTCCGATTGCCGAACAAACCGGGCTTATTATTGACATTGGTCAGTGGATTTTGCTTGAGGCTTGTACAGTCACTAAAAACTTAATTGATCAGGGCCACGAGGATATTGTTATTGCCGTCAATATTTCACCACGCCAGTTCCGTCACCCCAATTTTTTAACCATGATAAAACAAATTCTTAAAGACACCGGGCTGAGCCCTAAAAACCTCGAACTGGAGATCACCGAAGGAGTGATGTTATATAACGAAAATGAAACCATTCAAGTATTACATCATCTAAAAGCATTGGGGTTAATGCTCTCTATTGATGATTTTGGTACCGGTTACTCGTCACTATCTTACCTTAAGCAATTTCCTATCGACAAACTTAAAATCGATCAGTCATTTATCAGAAACCTGCACAACAATGAAGAAGACAAAGCCATTGTTCAGGCAATTATTGATTTGGGTAAAAACCTCGGCCTTAAAACCATTGCCGAAGGAGTCGAAATTCAGACCCATTTTGAGTTTTTAAACTCATT
>JBLHHD010000412.1:0-3764 GCA_047614605.1 Alteromonadaceae bacterium | reverse complement strand
TTGAAAACCGCTACCCGCATTACGGGGTTGCAACAAGCTGACGGTAAGGTGACCTCAGTGACGCTTAATGGCGATGAAACTCAGGCTTGCGATCATTTGATTTGGACCATCCCACCGATATTTGCGATTAAACAATTAGGCATTGAATATCAGGGGGTTTCGCCAGCGTTTTGCCCGATGAGCCTGCACCATTTAGTGTTTGATCAGCCATTTTTGGACCGCAATTATTATTCGAATATCAACGATTGGGATTATCAGGGGTTCAGATTGACCTTATATCCCAATGTGACGCTTGATGAACCCACCGGGCCTTATAGTTGCACGGTTGAAGTGTTGTGCAGCGATATAAAAGATAATGAAGCATTAAACGATGTGCTGGTAAAAGAGCTTAAAGCGCTGGCTTATGTCAGTCAGGACGCCAATTTGCTCAGTTATCATATTGTTGATATCCCGATGGGGTTTCCTCAGTTGACCAGTGCCTTTGTGGCCGAAAAAAGTCGCCAGGTTGATTTGATTAACGCCACCATCGATAACATGACGTTAATCGGCAAAGCCAGTAAAGAGCAGTTTTTCATTTATGGCATTTTGCATGAAACCTGGGTTGAGTTAGGGCGTTTGTTTGAGCAGGGAAACCATTGATTGAATTTGGAAGAAAAAAAGTAACAGCTTGTATTTATTGAAAAATATTAGCATTTGACTTTGTTAAATCGATATTTATTGCTGTTTTTACCTCGTTCCACCATTCTTTAAATAAATATAACCACAGATAAGGGCAGGATGCCCGAGGGTTCGATTTTACAGGCGCAATAAATCGTGAAAATGCTTTTTATTTTATTCCTTAAGTGGGTTTCATGGTGCTCTAAACATCGGTGCTCTAAACATCGGTGCTCTAGTTGTCGGGCTACTTTATGACGTTGTTTTTATCATCTGCCAGGCTGCCTGTGATCATCATGGTTGATATTTCTGCAAGGTTCGATTGAACATTGAGTAAACACTATCGCCGTGGTCATAAATGCGCAGGTTAGTCACTGTGCGCAGCCTTTGTGGTGATATACTTAACGCCATTTTTCGAGCCGCTTGAGCAAGGTTAACTTTAATGACTGACAACAACTTCTCCCAAACCGCCGCATTTTTGTGGTCTGTTGCCGATTTGCTGCGGGGTGATTTCAAACAATCCCAATATGGCCGGGTTATTTTACCTTTCACCCTTTTACGCCGACTTGAGTGTGTGCTTAGCGAAACCAAAGAAGCAGTGCTTAAGGTAGCCGCTAGCAGCGAAGGGGTGAACGAGGTGATTGTCGAGCGCAACCTGATCAAAGCTGCCGGGCACAAGTTTTACAATACCTCAGAAATGGATATGTCCAAACTTGGCCTTAATGATGTTAAAGATAACTTGCCAGCGTACATATTGTCGTTTTCGGACGATGCCCGAGAAATTTTTGAATATTTTAGATTCAGCGAGTTTGTCCAGTTACTCGCCGACGCCGACTTGCTGTATAAAGTGGTTAAAATGTTTGCCCATACTGACTTAAGCCCACAAGCTATAACAAATCACGATATGGGGTTAGTGTTTGAAGAGCTTATCCGCCGCTTTGCTGAAAGCTCCAATGAAACCGCTGGAGAGCACTTTACCCCCAGAGATATCGTTGAACTGACCACCGCACTGGCTTTTATGCAAGACGATGAAGTGTTGACTCAGGAAGCGGCTATTCGCACCATTTATGACCCTACCGCTGGTACTGGTGGGTTTTTATCTGCGGGTATGGAGTATGTGCATAAGCTTAACCCTCAGGCGGTTATCCTGGGATTTGGCCAAGAGTTAAACCCGGAGTCTTATGCGATATGCAAAGGCGATATGCTGGTAAAGGCGCAAAAAGTCGACAATATTAAGTTGGGTAACACTTTGTCCAACGACCAGTTGGGCAACATGGGTTTTGACTACATGTTATCTAATCCACCGTTTGGTGTTGACTGGAAAAAAATTGAAGAATCAGTTAACACCGAGCACGCTAACAAAGGCTATGAAGGCCGTTTTGGCCCTGGCTTGCCACGGGTATCGGATGGTTCTTTACTGTTTTTGTTGCACCTGATAGATAAAATGAAAGCACCAAAAGATGGTGGTAGCCGGATAGGTATTATCTTAAATGGCTCGCCTTTGTTTACTGGTGGTGCGGGTAGTGGCGAGAGCGAAATTCGCCGTTTTATATTGCAACAAGACTTGCTCGAAGCGATTATTGCCCTGCCAACCGACATGTTTTATAACACCGGCATTGCCACCTATATTTGGGTGCTGTCGAACAAAAAAGTGCGGGCGCGAAAAGGCCGGGTACAATTGATTGACGGCTCCAACCTTTACGGCAAAATGCGCAAATCTCTAGGCTCTAAACGTAACGTCATGAGCGACGATGACATTGCGACTATTACCCGCGCCTTTGGTGGTTTAAAAGAGATTGAGGCCTACGAGCTAGATAAACAGGAGCAGAGTAAAAGCAACCGGGGTCGTCAGGCGGCTAACGCTAAAACCGCCGCGCCAAAAACCTTTGCCAGCAAAATATTTAACAATCACCAGTTTGGTTATCGGCGTATTACCATTGAGCGGCCATTACGCGAATCGTTTGCCTTTACCGATGAACGCATAGCCAGCTTGCGCTTTGCTGCCAAGCCGTTAAACGCCCCAATGCAATGGTTATACGAAAGCTATGTCAGCAACAAAAAAGCCCCGTGGAGTGATGCACCAGAGTGTGCAAACTATGGACAGCTGAATAGCCACGATAAAGCCATTCGCGCCCATTTTAAAAAGCACTTTAGCAGCATCAAAGAAAAGCAAATCAAAACCCTGCTTAACCCCGCCATTTGGCTTGAGCACAAACAAGCCTTACTTAAAGCCAAACAACTGCAACAGCAGCTTGGCTTTGACCAGCATAATGATATGAACACCTTTGATGAAGTGATCAAAGGGGCCTGTAATGCACAAGGCATAAAGCTTGAAGCTAAAGAAAAGAAATTGATCACCACAGCGGTGAGCTGGATTAATCAGGATGCGGTCAAGGTGATCAAAAAAGTCCATAAAGATGATACTAAAGCCAAACCATTATATGGTTTGTTTGCTGTTGAGGGGGCAGTGGTTGAATATAAAACCGATGGTAATTTACGTGACAATGAAAATGTCGACCTTGACCCCACAGGCAGCATTAATGGCCTTAACGAAGCCTACTTTAAACGCGAAGTGCAACCCCATGTGCCAGATGCCTGGATTGATGCAAACAAAACCGACGATCAGGATCATGGCATTGGTATCGTCGGTTATGAAATACCGTTTAATCGCCATTTTTACCAATACCAGCCACCCAGACCACTCGAAGAGATTGATGCCGACTTAGATGCCGTTAGCGCCGATATCATGCGACTGCTGCAAGAGGTGCATTCATGAAACAGCCTGATAAAAGCCCTAAAGTACCCGCTGCTATCAGCCAAAATACAGACTATAAAGACTGGCTGAAAAACCTCAAGCAACAGGTTTTGCAGACCCAGCAAAAAGCGGCAGTGCAGGTTAATTCAACCTTGTTGCAGTTTTACTGGCAGCTGGGAGCCGATATCGTCAAACGCCAGCAACAAGCGGGCTGGGGCGAAGGGTTTTTAAAGCAACTCAGTAAAGACCTGATGGCTGAATTTCCTCAGATGAAGGGGTTTTCACTAAGTAATATCAAATACATGCGCCAGTGGTTTTTGTTTTATAACCGTTCAGGGACAATTGGCCAACAGCT
>JBLHHD010000411.1:0-3774 GCA_047614605.1 Alteromonadaceae bacterium | reverse complement strand
TAAAATTCATGTCTATCCCTTTCATCTACTCCCTAACTCATTGATTCTAATACTATAGTTTTGGGGATACCTCAGGATTAAGAGCCATTTCTCGCGGCGGGATTATCCATAAATAATCAGTGATAGTGCGACAACAGGTGTCGCACATATCTTAAAGCATTTTTCAAAACAACACGACGATGCGGGTTGTATCGTATTTAAGGTGAAATAGTGATTGAGCTGGGGGAATTTAAATTACGTGATGAACAAAGCGTATTAGAGATTCGTAAGAGGGGCCTTTTAGTGTGCACTGAGCTGTTGATGAGTCAGGCTAAAAGTGTTCGTTTGGCGACGTTAGCCTCAGAATGTTTAGCGCAAGAATTGCAAACACACCCCAAGTTCAACGACTTTTTAACCCCCGAGATAATTACCTCTTTATACAAATCAGCACCTTTGCACGATATTGGTAAGGTGGGTGTGCCAGATCATATTTTGCTAAAACCAGGCAAGTTAAGCGAACCCGAACTTGAAGAAATGAAAAAGCACGCCCAGTATGGTTATGATGCGATTAATGCTGCCGAAAAAACCATGACTGGCGGCGATAGCTTTTTGTTTTTTGCCAAACAAATTGCGTTATACCATCAGGAAAAATGGGATGGCAGTGGTTATCCAGAAGGTTTAGCCGGGGAGGATATTCCCATTGCTGCCCGGTTAATGGCTGTTGCGGATGTTTACGATGCGTTAATTAGCCGACGGGCTTATAAAGAACCGTTTTCGCATGAAAAGGCCGTGGGTATTATCACACAAGGCAGGGGCAGCCACTTCGATCCTGATATGGTTGATGCCTTTTTAACGATCAGTGAAGCCTTTTTGTCAATTGTCAATTGCCAATGCTTATGCTGACAGCGAAGAGGATGTGCTGGCTAAATTGTGATTTTTACGGGGATTAGCGTGATTTCAACGATTATCCCCGCATTTTTTTGGATTTTTCGCTATACACTTTCCCTGTTGACCATTATTAAGCAAGTGCATCAAGACCGTTTAACACCGACACAATCTAATCGATAATGTCGAGACAGATGGGCGTTGTATCTTTTTCTATAGCCTCTTTGCACCAGTGAGTGAAAAAATAAAGTTAAACCTCCCGTAATATCTCATAGTGACTTTGAATGTTTGATTGCTGCAATGCTAATTTTAAATGGGTAATTAAATCGGCGTCATCGGGTTGGGGGCTGGGTTTGATGACGACTAAATTCAAATCACTGGCATCATGCCCGGTGCCTTTGACTCGACTACCATAAGCCCACAATTGGGTGTTGGGGGCAAAATTGCTTTGCCCAGTTGACATATCCGTAGACGGTCTTTCTCTCTTAAGTCAATCATGTTTACAGGTCCTGATGGCATGAAAAAGCCTGATCATAACGAAAAGCGGAGGTTGTGTAAAACTAATTTTAGGAACGTGAAGGTCATGTGACTATTGTTGCTTTAATAATAGCCGATAAGGCACTATACTTAGATTTCGTCCCGTCGTTTTTTTCGTCGTTTTTCAGGAGCTTTACCATGGCTATATCCAGCGTTGCGATTGCATCATTTGAGCAGGTTTCACAGACCCGTCTTAACGTAAATCAACAAAACAGTAGTGAAAAAGCCCAGCAACTAGTAGAAGGACTTGGCACGGCACAAGAACGCAAAACCCAGTTGAATACCTCTATTTTAGAATCGCATTACAGCGTTAGCCTTTCTAGTAAAAACGATCCGATGTCGACCTTGTTTAAACGGGCCATTGAAGGCATCAACAAAGAACTCGAACCTACCCTTGGCAAAAATGCCGCACAAAATTCCTTCGCACAAGGTATTGATTTCTCCCCTGAAGCCACGGCCAAACGAATCGTTGACTTTGCCACTTCATTTTTTCCACTTTATCAACAACAGCAAGGCGGCGATGGCTCGTTGGAAGATCAGCTCGACAGCTTTTTGAATGCCGTCGGTGGTGGTGTTGATAAAGGCTTTGGTGAGGCCAAAGATATTCTCACCGGACTGAATGTGTTTAATGGTGACATCGAAGAAAACGCCAACAGCACCTATGACTTAATTTACGAAGGTTTTGCCAAATTTAAAGAAAGTGTATTAGGTGCCACTGAAGAGGCCGCTTTAACGGCAGAGTAAAGACCACAAGGGGCCATTTTATCGCGAACCACCACACTGAGCTAACCTCTTTGTTTCCTATTTATGCTTTGTTTATCCTCTTATATTTACGTTATATTGCCAAGGTAATTATTAATTAAATTAAATAACATGAATATTGAAAGAAACTCAAACGGTGTAAGGCACCGAATAAATGGCTGATCCAATCAATCCACACGATGATTTTTTTCGTGCTTCGATGCAAAATACGCTAGCGGCTAAGGTTTTTTTCAGCATTATTTGCCTGTATCAGTACGTGACGCGCTGGATTTAAACCGTTTCGAGCGGCAAAACTCATCAGCGCAGCGTTGCCCGACATGTTGCGCTCCCGTCAAGATCTCGCCCGAAACAAAGCCTATTATGTTGCGCACCAAACGCTCATTTGTTGTTTTCACTTAGCCCAAATAAACTCATCCCACAGGGCGTTAAAAGTTTCCTGAAAGCTGGCAACCAAATGAGGGCTGGCATCAACAACGATGTTTTCGTTGTTATTTCTTGATGCGCTGCGGGTCCAGTTGAAACTGCCGTTCAGCAGCACTTGACGGTCGAAGATGGCAAACTTGTGGTGCATGTGACTTGGACCATCATCGGTTTTGACGTGGATGCTGTGAGTGACAAATTCGGCTATGTCTGAGCCTTTGTCACTGGCTTTGTCGTCGTCGGTGATTATGCGTATTTTTACGCCACGCTGGTGAGCATCGATGATGGCTTTACTGATCACATCGTCAGAAATGGTGAACACGCAAATATCCAGGTATTCTTTGACGGTATTTAATGAGGCGATGATTTTGTCGACACAACTGGTGCCCGGGCTAAAATAAGCGCGGCTTTTTTTAAGACTGTGCTCTAAACGCACCGAATCAATGGTTTTAATTACCCCTTCGAGCCATTTTAGTGACTCAACATGATTCTCTGGTGATTGCACAAACTGTTGGCGTACCAGCGAAAATGCTTTGTTACGGGCATATTGCAAGGTGCTTATATCGTATTGAAAAGGTTGAAAGGCATCTCTGAGCACATTTTTTTCGTCTGGACTGAGAATAAAATCTTCGAAAGTCTCAGCTAACGTGGCTTCTATTTCGCTTTTTTCCATGCTGGATTAACTTGTTTATCTGTAACGTCATTCATTCATTATTATCTGTTTTGGTCGGTTTGACAATGGCTACTTTGAGGCCGTTTTTAGATTGTTTGTAACGGTTAATGTTTTGGTGCGCACAGCGGTCACTTCACTCGGCAACAGGGTTGATATGGGCACGAGTTTGACCCCGTATTTTTTTAAGGTGGGCAGATGTTGCTTTAAAAACTTGATGGTTTCGGGGTAGGGGTGGGCGATGCCAATGGCCCGGTGGTATTTTTGCGCAATACGTACCAGGTGTTTGAATTGTTTGGTCATAGCAGCAGTTGACAGGTCGTTGTCAATAAATACATTACGATGAAAACAGGTGACGCCTAGCATATCAGCCTGCTCTTCGGCGAGACTGAACCGGGAGGTTTTACTGTCGACGAAAAACAGCTGATTTTGACGTAAAAAATCCATGGTCCAGGCCATGGGAGATTGCATTTGGGTGAGTAAGCTGCCCATGTGGTTGTTGACGCCAATCGCAAAAGGGA
>JBLHHD010000410.1:0-3789 GCA_047614605.1 Alteromonadaceae bacterium | reverse complement strand
TCACGCAATTTAGGGTAACAGTTTTGTTTATGGTAGGAACGACCTCCGCGCCGCGAACTTCGTCGAAAACGCAGTGATTGTGTTGACTTTGTCAACATTCGCGACGAGACGGCGCTCCTGCCATGCGCATCAAAGTGTTACCCTATTTGATCGGTGCCAAAAAAAGACTTCTTATGGTCAAGTAAACCATTACTGAGCAAAGCGGGTAGCGCAAAGCGTACGCCCGCCAATGGTACAGCCTGAACGTGTTGGAAGCTGGGTAAAACCGCGTTTAAGTCGCCGATACTGGCGGCCATTCTTCCCTCAATGTCGGTGGCACCCATGCCAACAGGCGTTTCACTGTCCTCACCGCTACGCTCACTTTCACTGGAGGCTGTCGGTGTCAGGTCTTTTTTTGTGACCTTGAGTCGACCGGCGCTGACGGCTTTTGACAACGTGTCTTTCTTGATACCCAACTCCTCAGCCACCTCATTGGGATGTAACCCTTCATCGAGCAAGCTTTGCGCCTGCTCGATCACTTTTGGTGTCAATACAGCAGGCCCGCGGGAAAGAAAGGAAAGGATAATTGAGGCATACTCTTGATCTCCAGCAAAAAGAGGTATCGTTTCAAAACCTGAAGGGAAAGGGAACTCCGTGGTGGGAACGAAGGTATTTTAAAATTTAAGTCATTGAAATTTCGATATAAATATTTTATTTTTAAGCTTGTACCAAATCGTCGAGATCAGGAAGTCTGAGTATGTGTTATCGAACGTGGTGTTATCTCTTTCCATGACAAAGTATTAAACTGTGAAAACAGCGGCGGAATTGGCGCTATCATTTATAATAACGAACCTGGTATGTTTTATGGTACTCTAGGTGATGTTAACGCCACTTCAATCCCAGCCGTTGGCGTAGCTCAAGAAGATGGGTCTGCTTTATTAACTGCTTCAACTGCTACTGTTAGCATCGAAGCGGGTGATTACGGCTTCATGAGTGGTACTTCAATGGCGACTCCAGGTGTTGCTGGCGCAGCAGCGCTGTTGTGGTCTAACCACCCAACGTGTACTGGTACTGACATCCGTAACGCACTTAAAGCCACTGCTGAAGATTCAGGCGCAGCGGGTAAAGACGTCTACTTCGGTTACGGCATCGTTAAAGCCAAAGCGGCTAGCGATTACCTTGCTAACACTGGTTGTTGGACGAAGCCGCTATCGCGGAGAAAAAACACCAGCACTCGTAAAGTTAATCTGAAATAGACACCGATCTAGCAGGGTAATAATTCGATGGTGTTATTTGTAGAGCAGCATTTTGCCGCGATTGTTGACGAAGTCAACAACACTAAGTCCTCGACGCAGTTCACGATGTAGTTCACGATGTAGAGGTTGCGCTTACTATTGAAGGGCAATCATGACACTGAATAACGTTATATGTCAGCATCAAAAATGAGATTTCGCCCACTCACGCACAGAATAAGAGGTTACATTCCAAAATATTAGCCTCGACAAAAATAATTTGGCAATCAGTCATAAAATGGCCTAGAATCGACAGTATGAGCAAAATCATAGAATTTCAAAAATACCCTCTAACACCTTCATTTTTATGGTTATTATCGTAATAACCGCATTCAAAAAAGATATTTTCTAATTGCAAGACCTATGCCAGAATCGGGCTTGTCCAACAATCGGTTCAGATTGTGGCTCGCTTCGCTCGCACAATCTAACCTTATTCGTTAGGCACCGATCAAACAGGGTAACACTTTGATGCGCATGGTAGGAACGCCGTCTCGGCGCGAATGTTGACAAAGTCAACACAATCGCTGCGTTTTCGACGAAGTTCGCGGCGCGGAGGTCGTTCCTACAATAAGCAAAACTGTTACCCTAAATTGCGTGATATGGTCAGAGCCGGTTGTTAATAGCTAGGCCAGAACAAAGCTAGGCCAGAAAATTAAAAACCCCGGACTAATTTACGGGCCCTTTTCGTTTGAAGGACCATAGTTATACAGCACTGTTACTTATTAATGATGCACCGCTCCTGCTTATTAGAGAACGTCGCACCCACATAAAACAAAGCCACCTCTCAAACAAAGTATCATTAATACCAAGCATTTAACAAGCATCGCACCTCCCGTCACTCCTGCGAAGAAGTGAACCAATAAAGAGGACGATGAGCCAATCAGGGTGCTTCCATCTACCTTAATTGACGTCCGCCACCTGCTCCTAAAAGATCGTTAGTGATGGTGTGCAATACGCACCCTACTAACAAAGCCACCGGTCAATATACCTCACCAAAGTATTCATTAGCCGCTTTCATTTGCGATCAAAATCAACTGATGTTACAAATCAACAATACCTGCTAACCAGTTAAGCTAACTTATGAACTTAAAAACATGGATAACCTGCCTGCTCAGCACTTTGCTTTATCCCTCTGTTGGCATGGCAAAAAACAAATTATCCCAAGTTTACTGGGAAGAATCCGACAATGGCTCGGTCACGTTTTTTGCTGATAATAAGGATGTCATACCTCATTGGGTTAATGTTCAGCTAAGTAAAATGAAAAACTTCAAACCCTCTCAGGCCGCACCCTTTACTTTTACCCTAGAACCCAACAGCAAAAAAGCGTATTTATTCAAACTAAAACCCGAACAGCGCAACAACGGTTATCATTTTGAAGTGATCACTTTGATCATTCCCGGCAAAGAACCCCAAAATACCCGCCACGACGACCAGTATATTTACCAGTTTCCCTTCGAGCATGGCACCAAACATAAACTCGGGCAGGGCTACTTTGGCTCGGCAACCCATAAAAAGCCTAATCCTTATGCACTTGACTTTAATATGGATGAAGGCACTCCCGTACACGCCGCAAGAGGTGGCATTGTATCGGAGGTAAAACAGGATTCGAATATCGGCGGCCCAAGCTCCAAGTATGCCAAGCATGGTAATCACATTGTGATTTATCAACCTGATGGCACCTTTGCCAACTATGTTCACTTAAAGAAAAATGGCGCATTGGTGAACCCCGGCGACAAGGTAATAGCAGGTCAAGCCATTGGTTTGAGTGGTAATACCGGCCAATCCAGCGGACCACATCTGCATTTTGAGGTGTCTCGTTATGCTGGCAATGGCAGTTCGAATAACTTACCGGTGCGCTTTTTAAATCATGATCAGCAAAAGCTATCAAACCTTAAAGAGGGTCAGTTTTACTACGCAACCGATCCCAATAAAGCCAACTACACCGTTTCGCTGGGGGCCAACTTAAAACATCAAGATTTTGACGGTACCATCACCTCGCAACTGTACACAGACAAATTGGTGATCGTTCCCAAGCAGGTAGACGATACCGTTGCGCTATATGCCCAAAATGGCAAAGAATCGGCCATGGCTATCGAATTATCGCTCAAATTAAAAAACTTCAAAGCCAGCAAGAAAGGGCCGATCATCGACCTGATACCGCCATTAAGTGAGAAGTTTCTCGTTTTTTTACAGCCCATCAACTCCGACAAAGTGGGTCAATACAGCCTGTCGTTAAAAAACCGGGCAATTGGCAAATCAATCAATGATGCGGATTATAAAAACTATGCCAAACTGGCAAAAAGAACCGACACCATCAAAATCAATCAAAAAGAGCATGATGACAAACTGCTGTTATTTGTTGCCAATGGCTACAATCAAAGCAAAGAAGTGACCGTAGAGCTGACGCTGCTCAACATGAAAGCCAGCAAAAGCTCAACGTTAACCGTGTCGGTGCCTCCATTAACCGAAATTTACTTGCAACATGATCGCCCTATCGCGGTGATGAAAGCGACTCGAT
>JBLHHD010000409.1:0-3798 GCA_047614605.1 Alteromonadaceae bacterium | reverse complement strand
CAATGTAAAAAATTCGATACATGGTGCATATCATTCAATTAATCCCAAGCACTTGCCGCACTACCTTGGGGCGTTTTGTTATCGTTTCAATCGTCGGTTCGAGCGTGATAAAATGTTGCCTCGATTTATGCGTTCGGCTCTAAAACGCTACCAATGCCCTATCGGCTTCTCAAATTGGCAGAGGCTTACGGATAACAATCGATCGGGCCTAATCTCACGTTTGATTTATTGACTTATGGTATTTCATAAGGTGTCCATTCGAGCCAGAAATCACCTTTATTTTTAATTTAAATGCCGTATACCAACCCTTGTTATTCCCTACTTTTACTACGTCAGCACCTAAAAATATCACCTGAAGTTTTGTGGAGCCCTTTATTTTTACCGATTGTATCGGGTCTATTTTAATAACAAAATCTATCAAGCTGCAATTCGTGGGTAATGAGGAAGTATTTTGTTTACATGGGAGCTATTACCGGTATGGTAATATTATTCATATCTTTACTATCGGTATTATTAATGAGTCAACATAGCTTTAAAAATAAACCTCTGGCTGAACGACAGAGGCTGGTCCGTCAAATAATGCTCAGAATGCTTGAGGCTTACCGCCTAAAAAACACCAACACTTTGGCAACTAAACTCGGCTACACGGTAGGGGCAATCAACAATTGACTGAACATTGATCAAATGAACTGTCGGCGAGTGTAAGGTTTCAGTTAATTGAGCAAAAATGCACAGGGGCATTGATCAGCTCGCTGCAGCATTGGGCCTGAATCTGTTAAAGTGGATGGCAATTTAAGTCGTTAAGAACAAACTGGTGTTTGGTAGTCATAACACTAGAGCGCCGAATGGTTAGATGGTTGTTAGCCGTCAACTAACTTGTCCGGTCGCGTCAATTAACTTGGCCGATTTTGTTCCTTGATTTCATTGCCTGTTTCTTACGATAGCTATCCCCTTCTATTTGGTAAATGTCTGCGTGATGTACTAATCGGTCAATCGCCGCTACCGTCATCATATTATCGCCAAATATGCTGTCCCAATCACTAAAGGCTTGATTGGATGTAATGATTAAGCTGCCTTTTTCATATCGATGCGCTATCAACTCAAATAGCACCTGGCTTTCGCTGTCTGTTTTTTTAACGTAGCCAATGTCGTCTAAGATCAGCAGTTCATATTTATCCAGTTTCTTTAATGCATCTTCCAGCGCCAGATTTTCTTTTGCTTGCTGTAAGTGTTGCACCAATGCGGTGCCTGAGCTAAATTTCACTTGAACAGACTTTTCTATCAATCCATAACCCAGCGCAGCAGCCAAATGTGTTTTCCCTAAACCACTGGCACCAAAAAATAATACGTTGTGACCTTGACGAACCCAGTCGATTTGCGCCATTTTTTGTTTAAGTTGCAGCGCTGTCACTCCTGCGACTTCACTAAAGTCATATTGCACGAGCTGCTTTCCTGTTGGCAACTTACTTGCCCTCAATAAACGTTGTAGCCGTTTTTCCTGACGATAACTGGCTTCTATTTCACACAGCTCAGCAAGATACTCCTGGTAACTCCATTGTTCAGTCAGGGCTTTTTCGCCCAAGCTTTGCCATTCTTTGGCGATCGCTCCTAAACGCAGTTCTTTAAGTAAAATAGGTAAGCTTGGAATATTAGCTATGCGCCCCTCCAAGTAAACGATCATAATCCTTGATGTCATGTTGTTGAGTTAGTACTGCTGGCACCGCGACAGGCGTGGGTTCAAAGCACTGTCGGCATTGCTTAATACTATGCTGCACGCCACTTTCGAGTCCACTTAAAACATACCGCCCAAGTGCTTTTTCGCAATCATGGTTTTTGGCTATCAATAGCAAATTAACCATGTAATGGCAGCTATCATCCGTTACACCATCGACAATCCGCTTTTGCCAAATCAAGCGAAAGTCCACCCAACGGGATAAAATCATCCCTGATAAGCGAGCATTTGAAGGCGTTAGGCTTTTTCGCCAACGAATGGATCACATGTCGATAATCAACGCTACGTAACCGCTGAGGCCCACAAGTGCGAAGGCGTTCGAGTCTCAACGTCGGTTCATGGCCGTAAAACAGCTGTAAATGGTCATCAAAAATATGCACCAATAAACGAACGCCAATCAACCGGGATGGTACCGTATAAGTAACGCGTTTTACCGAGATGGTACTGCTTGAAGTCACTCTCACGTATTCTTCGCAAAAGTCATTGGTCCGACGAGTGGGTAACGCTTTCAGATGCGCTTTTTCTTCATCGAAACGAGTTTTGCACTACCGATTAATTTTTGCCACTGTTTGTTCAATGAGTTGCTGGTATTCTGACAGCGAATCGAAGTGACTACCGCCACGCAACATCATTTGTTGCTCCATCTTTCGTTTAAAGTGTCCATTTGGACCTTCAATAGCCCCGTTTTCATAGGCAATACCCGGGTTGTTGCGCGTTGCTCTTATGCCATAATATTGACATAAATTTTGATAGCGCTCGGTTAATAATGTTTCTTCTGTGTGATCCTTAAATGCCGCGCTCAAGCTATCGGTTCGATGCTGTTGTGGTACGCCACCGCACTGCCATAGGGCATTTTGTAAACCACAAGACAAGGATTCAACACTTTCACCACCAAACACGATTTGCACATATGTCCAGCCACTATAAACCAAACGAAAATGATAGAGCTTGTGGTTAAAGAGCTGTCCGTCAATATAAATCTGCACATTTTTAAACGGGGTGTAATCCGAAATTCCCATATCACCAATAATATGACGCTGTTGAAATATGACTTCTTTGTCTGGTCCATATTTGGCTCTCCAGCGTTTAACACGGCGCTGAAGTGTACGCAGATGTGACTGACCGAAGCAGCCCGGGGCTTTCTCATCCAACACATCCAATAAAGTGACCGGTTGCAATCCCGGATTTTCCTCAAGCAATGGCACCAGATGTTCTTCGAATAACCCGTTGAATGGATCTTTTCGGGTTTTATAATTTCTTGGTTGTTTGGCGGTGGTGTAAGCCCCTTGCTCAACCCGCCGGGCAGTACGTTCAGAAAAACCCGCACTGGCCGCCGCAGAAACCTGTGTATGGTTTGATTTGTTACGATTGGACATATATAACTTGACCTGTAATTGGGTTATTGGTTTACCAGGCACTTAAATTTACTCAGAAATTCGAATGCCTAGAGTTTACCAAAACCGGCCAACCTAATAGTCGCGAACCGGCCAAGTTGATTGTCGCCTAACAGATGGTGATGCATGCGTGAGAACTGAAATGTTCTCAAAGACGTTAAATTTACTGCGTTTTAGTCATTCTAAAGCAAGTCAATTTTACGCATTTTGAGGATATTTCAGACTCATCCGTTAGGGAAAGTCTGAAAATAGTACGAGATCACTGCTAGATCGCAATCACTCAAATTGAATCGTTTATAAGCACTATTTTCAGACTTTCTGGTGGGTTAAAATCAAATCATTCGGTGCAAGTTTCCATCGGCCAAGTGGCAGGATGGGGTCTATGCAGCATCGTAGTAAGGCTTATTAATAAATAAGTTAATGAACTCATCCAAATCTCAGCTCGCTTTGTGCACTGCACAAAGGTGCGTTTCAGGATGAGAACTATGGTTTGGCCGGGTTAGATAGATACCTTTTTAAAGTTTTTATCCAGCGTCTTCATCATCAATAGCGTCTAGAGCACCGAATGATTTTATTAAGGAACAAACTTAACAACCACCGACTAAAGTCGGTGGGTTAAAACCCTGCGGACTGAAAGTCCAGCGTTCCGGCTGAAGCCAGTTGTCGGCGAGT
>JBLHHD010000408.1:0-3802 GCA_047614605.1 Alteromonadaceae bacterium | reverse complement strand
GTTTGTATCAAACAACAAAACCTGAAGTTCTTTCCATATCGCTCCACCTTTGTTTTGAAAGGCTTCTTCAGCAATATCTTCAAGATACTGAATGCTTCCAAAAGTTTTAATCATCTCCAGCTTTGATTCTTCTGAAGCTGTATTGTAATCAGTTATCTTCGCTACCACGTTTACTCTCCTCATTAACTGGCGATATCCGGTGAGATCGCCTGCTTTTACTAAATTTGAACTATCACGCCCCTATTACTGGTTTAACCCCGCATTGTCTTTTAATTACCCTGCCAAATCTGGAACAATCCAATTATGTCAAGGTACGTAAGATAACAATGCCAACGGCAACATATTGGGCTAACGCCCCATAGGCGACGAGCGAGTCATACGGTATTAGATACAGGCTCTGATGTCAAATATTACATTAACTTACCGAACGATAAATTGCGGTAATATCATGCAACTATGCGGCTTTACACACTATTAATGCAAATAATTAGCATAAAAAAACAATCAATTACCTTAAGTTAACACTCGATTTACTTGGATTGCACCGTATGGGAGTTATAAAAGGCCCACAAATCCAAGTTTTTCTAGCACCCTAAAACAAATAGTCTAACATCAGGGGAACGTCAATTATTTATTGAATTTACTTCGCATTTAGCGACATACAGCGGTGTTTCGCGATCATCACCCTGCGGTGTCCCCCGCTGCAACAAGCTATTGAAAAATAGTAACAAAAGACAAAATACCAACTAAAGGGTCATAAATAAACAGTCACGATTCAATTGTTACAATATTATTACAATTAATAAATCAAAATAAATTTTCTGAAGTGAATTTTTCACCTGCTTTTCGGTATTGAAAGTCATCAACTCTCCTTTAGGCTCTTAAATACCACCTGATGTTTTGTTCAAAAAACAAACAACCCTTCATCATACCGATAATGATAGCGCTCTTTCATGCCAAATGAAAAGAATTAGCCTGACCACAAAGCACTTTTTCGCTAGCCATTGATCACAAAGGGTTAAATGGCAGATTTATTGACAAATCTTTTTGCACCCGTATACACTGTAAACTGATCAGTCGGTGACTTGCTTGATCGTTACCGATTTAACCACTGTTAACATCACACCAGTACCCCATGGAGGTAGCGTTATGGCAACGCCAGCGCATTGTTATGTTCCACTAAGCCCGACCACTTTTTTAGAACGAACCGGGTTGGCATTTCCTACCCGCGAAGCCGTACAATATCCCGGTGGTTCGGTCAACTTTCGTGAATTATTAAGCCGATCCCGCAAACTCGCACAGGCGTTGCGAGACTTGGGGATTGGTCAGGGTGATTGTGTTGGTTTCCTGTCTGAAAACAAATTGCAATCTATCGAAATAAACTACGCCATTCCTGCTACTGGCGGCATTGTTGTGACCATGAACCCTTGGTTGCCTCCTAGTGACATCGCCTATCAACTCGAATTTACCAAAGCAAAAGTGTTATTGGTCAGTGATCAATTTGCCAAACGTCATGAAGCGATTTTTGCGCAAAAAAGTGACTTGCAACACATTATCATTATCGATAAGGAGGATGGCACTCAAACGGGTGTTGTTGCTAATACCGCCTACGATGATGCTATTGTAGATGCCGCTGATGACACACGCTTAGATGCTGACATTAAATCTGAACACGACCCGATAGTGATCAACTTTACCTCGGGAACCACCGGTCGTCCTAAAGGTGTAGTGATCAGTCACCGGGCAGCCTATTTACATGCCATGGGACAGGTTTTAATGCTCGAAATGAGCGGTACCTCCAAATATCTGTGGTCATTGCCAATGTTCCACGTTAATGGTTGGGGCCATATGTGGGCTAGCGTAGTCGTCGCGGCCAAACAAATCATCTCGTTGGGTCATGAAGCTGAGTTTGTTAACGAAATTAAAGCACATCAGGCAACTCACTTAGCCGGTGCGCCACGACTGGTACGCTCACTGGTTGACGCTGTTGATGGTGGTCGTGATATCGAAGGCTTAACCATAATTACTGGTGGTGCAGCACCTTCGCCGGTGTTAATTACCGAGCTTGAAGATATCGGGGTTAAGCTGGTCCATCAGTACGGATTAAATGAAACCCTCGGTCCCTATGTCGTGTGTGAAGAGCAAATAGAATGGCAGTCTATGTCACAGGCTGATCGTACCCAACAACGCATGAGGCAAGGGGTACCAACCATTCATGCCGGTACTGGTTTACGGGTAGTCGATAGCGACGATAAAGACGTACCATCCGACGGCACTGCCATGGGTGAGATCATCATGCAAGGTAACACCGTTGCCACCGAATATTGGGATAACAAAGAAGCCGGTGAAAAATCGTTTGTTAACGGTTGGTTCCGCAGTGGTGATATGGCGGTGGTTCATGAAAATGGTTACATTGAAATCAAAGATCGCATCAAAGACTTGATTTACGTTGAAACTGAATATGGTTGGGAAAACATCTCCTCCATTGAGGTAGAAAACACCATCAGCCACAACGAAGCGATTAAAGATATTGCCGTTATTGGTGTTTCGATTGGCGAAGGTGAAAAAGCCCGTCCGTTATTGATCGCCTTTGTAGAAGCCCAACCCGGCAGTGATGTAGACGAAGCCGCACTTAAAGCCTATTGCGAAGCCGAATTGGCCGCTTATAAGCGCCCTGATCACTTCTTCTTTGCTGACATTCCAAAAACAGCCACCGGTAAAGTTAAGAAGAACCTGTTGGTAGAAGATGCCACAGCGCGTATAACCGCGATGGGTTAGCTTACTGATAGCGAATGATAAAGGGCAAAGGCTTTTGTCCTTTTTTTGTTTGTTTTTTTTTGCCAGGCCATAAAGGTCCCAACCGTTGCGCTCGGGTCATTCACCCTTCGTTGAACATTTATAGTAGAGCAACCGCCATGCCACATTCTGCGTTGGTAATATAGTGACTTATATTCAGCAACTCCCGACGCACAAAACCTAAAACAGACCCGTCTTTATACTTCTTCCTTTTTGAGGACAATCAAATCGGTCTAATTTTTGTATCCTATTTCTAACCACACTAGCATCGAGCAAACCCGTTTTAAATTTCAATTCAACGATATAGAAGAACCGCCGGGTTTGGATCAATAAATCAATTTGCATTCCAGGCCTGGAATAGGGTGAGTAGTGTTCAATATCTTGGCGGTTCACCCCCTGTATTTTAAAGACCAAATCACTATTTTTCCTCATGACATACTCAAACTGAAAGCCTAACAACGACTCCAGTTTTTTTGGTAAGGTGGCTACTGATCTCTCTACTGGTTATTTACAGGTACAAAGGTGAGCCACCGGCGATCAGCGCATAACTTAACTGCTCCCAGGCGGGCATTCTGTTTCTTTTTGCCGTTTTACCAAACCAGTTAATCTCATCAATCATCAAGATACAGTGGCCACCTTTAACACGCTGTACAATGGCATTTAAAGCCTGCTCCCAATCAGAAAGCATCGGTCGGTGAGTATTAACAGTATCAACGATTTGTTGAGAAACATTGGCCAGTTCAGCAGTCTTTCTATTATTTTTACCTGGCGGCTGTCCGATCAATTCATAATAGGCACCTACGAATAAAAAACACCGAAGTACGTGCTGCCACCAGCTTACCTTAATTGACAACCCTCACCCCCCCTTTAATAAACCACGGCACCGATCAAATAGGGTAACACTTTGATGCGCATGGTAGGAGCGCCGTCTCGGCGCAAATGTTGACAAAGTCAACACAATCACTGCGTTTTCGACGAAGTTCGCGGCGCGGAGGTCGTTCCTACC
>JBLHHD010000407.1:0-3809 GCA_047614605.1 Alteromonadaceae bacterium | reverse complement strand
TATCGCACCCAACTTAATGTTACTACGACTGGTCGGGTTTGGCGGCTGGGCAGTTTCAGCCATCTGGGGATTGCAGATCGCACTAGAGCATGTTTCAATCCAGACTCAAACTGACCCGTTTGCTTTTGCCAGTTGTGAAAGTATTCCTAACTTTCCCCAGTGGATGCCACTGCATCAATGGCTCCCCGATATCTTTGAAGCCCGGGGTGATTGCGGTGACATCAATTGGCAGCTTTTGGACTACAGCATGCCTCAATGGATGATTGTGGTTTTTGGCCTTTACACCGCCGCTTTTGCCGTAATGTTCCTAACTCGTCTAGTAAGTGTTAAACAGCCCTGAAAAATAAAACACACTGGCTTAAAAAAACAACTTACAAAGGACGAAAAGTAACTACAATGAGAGGATAACGTCACTTAATGATACCAACTTATCCTCAAATGAACACAAGTAGTTATTTCTAGGGCCGTTTATCAATAATATTAGCCATGCTTACCAGGCACGTTTTAACAAACCCTTTTGTCTTCAGTGCCATGACACGCCTAAAGACAACCCGCTAAATGATTTTGGTGGCGGCGTTAGTGTAACTACCTATAAAAAAAGACTAGTAGCGGCGAAGTGAGGAAACCTACAAACGCGATCGCTGTAACCTTGATGCTGGTGTTTTGTCCGCTAATGCCCTGGCTGACAAAATTAAAGTAGGCAGATTTAGACATCATCAGCGGTAGCGATAATTTAAAACGAGGGTTACAATTGCTGCAAATGGGACGAATTCACGCCCTTTATCATCCCAGTCCAAGTAAAATTTACAATGCATCCAATTCATTAGGCAAACGGCTTGCGTTTTCACGGTTATCCATCAGGTGTACACATAGCCGTCGCTGACAAGCTGAATCAAAGTACCATTAAACGACCCTGAAAACCTTCACCAACACATGGGTAAAAAACCCTATCAATATGACTTTACCGAGAGCCGCGTTAAGTCACGGTTCGCGTAGCCACAGAGCCCTCAGCCACAAGAGCCTCAGCCGCCACAGCCCAAAGGATACATCACATGGTCTTTATAGCCTGTAGTCACCTTAATGAAACCCGACAGCTTGTCATCAAGCTCACTGTCACCGCTGTCGATAAGTAATGGTCTGCCTTGCAAGGCATTTAATTTGGTTTTGGTTGCCACCACAATAATATTTTCTTTACCAATAAAACGAATTAAAGCCGCAGACAACTGTTGATTACCTCGCCCCAAAATATGACCCTGACCGCCAATCGCAGTGATCACCAGCTTCACCACCCCTTTACCCACCTGTTGGGCCATATCCAGTAATTGTTGTGCACTAACGTCTTGGCGAAGCAATTGGTGATCGTTGATCACGTCCACCCCTAGCAACGTATTTTCAAGTCCCAGCTCTTGCATGATAAATTCAACTGTTGAGCCCGACCCCATGATATAAAACTGCTCCGGCTCCATTTCACCAATCACGTACTCGGCAATATCCTGAAGCACCAGTTCATCGGACTCCTTGCCACCCATTTTGACATTTTGGATATAACGCAATTCGCTCGGTACCTGCATTTCGCCATATAGACGGGCTTTAACGGTCCCTTGCCTAAATGCCTGCTCATCGATATCCATGACATCGGCATCACCGACACTGAGCATTTGCCCATCAGCCAGCATAACCATCACCCGCCCGGCAGCTCTTGGAGTAACCGCATAAACCCCAGAGTGAATTTTGCAACCCGCAGGAATGCCCAGCACTAAGGTACTGGTATCAACAATCGCACAGATATCTCTGGCAGTGCCGTCACCACCAGCAAAAAGAATAATATCAACGTTAGCCTCGGCCAGCATTTTTGCCGCGTTACGGCTGTCTTGTGCGCAGGTAGGCGTATCAGACTCAGTATGATAAACAACCTGACAATCAAATCCCAGTTCACGACAGGCATCCTCGCCCATCTGACCGTTTACGGTTAAAATTTCAAGTTGTTCTTGATAACTCAGTAATTCGTTTAAGGCCACTTGCGAACGCTTGTTCGCCATTGGTATAGCCCCCAGTGACAGCGCTTTTTCAACGACATTATCACTGCCTTTTAAAGCCACAGTCCCGCCGACACCGGCAACAGGGTTAATGATTAGACCCATACGCAATTTTTTCATCGCTTTATCAACCCCTTTAGTTTCAAGCCACAAGTTCGTTAATTCCCTGATACTCGAACTGCTTCAAGGATAACGGTAAGGCCGTTTGATAATAACCGGCCAGCGCACCAACCAACTGTTCAACTCTTTTGTTATAACCATTTTCGAGCAAGTGTTTAACCTGCTGATAAACGTTATGCTGAAACACCAGCCTGTCGGTGGGCTCGCCACTTAAATTGTCACAGCTGACATTAAAGTCAAATCCGGTAGCAACACACAATAACCACTCTATGGCCTGAGGTTTTACTTCAACGGCTTCAAAAGTAGCCTGCTGTGCGATAGTGCGTCCATCGGGTTTATACCAGTAGCCAAAATCTTCAATTTTGCGTCGTTCAAAGCCGGCGACTAACCAGTGAGCGATTTCATGTAAGGCACTGGCATAATAGCCGTGAGCAAAAATAATTCGGTTATCCGAAGACTGCTCATCCTGAGGCAAATAAACAGGCTCTCCTATTCCTTTGATCAGGCGAGTTTGATATTGCTGATAAAAGGTTTGCTCGAATATCTTGATCAGATCCTGATAATCGTATCGTTGCGCATCTAAGGGCATGGCTATCACTGCTAAAAAACAAAAACTGCGGGCATTTTACCCAACTTTATCCGCGCTGCCAACAATTGAAGGATAAATCCGTTTGTAAATTTGAAATAAATACTCTAGATTATCCATATTCAAACAACCGTTTAAGTATTACCTCAATGAAATCTATCTTTGCCAGACAAAAAGCGGCATTTATACAGGCCCCTTGCCCTACGCTTAAACAGCGTAAACAGCAACTACACCAATTAAAAGCCACTCTATTAAACAATAAACAAGCCATCAGTGACGCGATCAGCCAGGATTTTGGTTACCGAAACCCGGATGAAAGCCAGTTTCTTGAACTGATGACCTGCATCGGTGATATCAACTTTGCCATGGATCACCTGCGAGCCTGGATGAAACCAGAAAAGCGCGATGTAGCCATTCAGTTTCAGCCTGCCAGCAACACCATTATTCATCAGCCGCTGGGAGTGATTGGTATTATCGTGCCATGGAATTACCCACTATACCTGGCCATTGGTCCTTTAATTGCTGCTCTTGCGGCGGGTAACCGGGCGATGTTAAAAATGTCCGAGTTTACCCCGGCACTTAATCAGCTATTGAGAGAAATGCTTAAGCCGTCTTTTAGCGAAGATCAGGTGGCAGTCATTGAAGGTGAGGCAGACGTAGCCGCTGAATTTTCGCGGTTGCCTTTTGATCACCTAATGTTTACCGGCTCTACCAGTGTTGGTGTGCATGTAATGAAAGCGGCGGCAGAAAACCTGACTCCAGTCACCTTGGAGCTTGGTGGTAAATCACCGGTATTGGTTGATGATAAAATGGCCGTGACCACCGTCGCCGAGCGAATTGTGTTTGGCAAGTGTGTCAATGCCGGGCAAACCTGTGTTGCTCCAGATTATATTTTATGTCCTAAAGACAAGGTTAATGCGCTGGCCGATGCCATTAAAGCTCAGTTCAACAAACTCTACCCTGACTTTGCCAATAACCTCGATTACACCCATGTGGTCAATGACCGACAATACCAGCGCTTACTGAGCTGGTTAGATGAAGCCAGTCAATCTGGTGCAAACATAATC
>JBLHHD010000406.1:0-3813 GCA_047614605.1 Alteromonadaceae bacterium | reverse complement strand
GTAGTGGGCTTTTTTGTGATTGGCAGCGAACAGGCTTCGTTTGAAAAAATTGAAGCGATCACTTCAACCCTTCAAGAGCATTTTAATATCTCACCGGTATTGTTAATTCCGGCTATTTTGGTCTTAATTTTAGCGATTAAAAAAGTGCCGCCTATTCCGGCTTTGTTCATTGGTGTGGTTATTGGTGGCATTCTTGCGATGATGGCTCAAAACCAAGGTTTGCATGACATTTTCACGTATGCCAACAGCGGCTACACAATCAAAACCAATGTCGCAGAGCTGGACAGCTTACTTAATCGCGGTGGTATTCAGTCGATGATGTGGACCATATCGCTGATTTTTATCGCGCTGGGTTTTGGCGGAGCACTAGAGAAAACCGGTTGTTTGCATACCATTATCTTGGCCATTTTGACTCGGGTTCGCCGCTTTTCAGGGTTGCAAACAACCGCAATCTGCACCTCATTTGCTACCAATCTGGTTGCTGGTGACCCGTACTTATCTATTGCATTACCGGGCCGAATGTACGCACCTGCTTATCGTGGCATGGGGTATTCGACGCTTAACCTATCTCGGGCAGTTGAAGAGGGTGGGACGTTGACCTCACCTTTGATCCCTTGGAATGCCGGTGGGGCTTTTGTGATCACCGCATTGGGACTTTCTGTCAGTGGTGGCGACTTAACTAACTTACTGTATATTCCGCTGGCATTTGCTTGCTGGTTATCGCCAGTGATCGGCATTTTTTATGCCTTTACCGGGATGTTTTCGCCTAAAGCGACAGAGGCTGAGCAGCAAAACTGGCAAGATAATGATGAAGATATCGCTCGGTTGGAGCCTCAGCAAACTTAACCTGGAGTATTTGACTGGTCGCTGAGGTGTTAACTCTCAGTTGCCAGCTCGGCACTATCGCTTAAGCGGTTAATTGCCAGCCTTCAAGCTGACGGGCACCAATTGATTGATAAAAGCCATTGCTCATGGATTTGTCTTTAACCCTCTTTTGTTTCGATTGGTTTACCCAGAGTCATTCTTCAAAGTCATTATCCAGCGTAGTTTAACTTGCCCTGCAATCAAATGCTGACGGGCTTGATTAAATTTGCACAGTGCCGTGTTATTACCGGGTTATTGGTGTAGTGTGGCAGCCATTCAAACAAATCCTCCTGCTAAGGCAAACCTTTGAACAAAATAGCTGTTTTTGTCGACGTACAAAATATTTACTACACCACCCGTCAAGCTTATGGACGGCAGTTTAATTATCGTAAATTATGGCAAACTATCAGTGAAATGGGGCAAATCACTCATGCATTTGCTTATGCCATTCACCGGGGTGATGATGGTCAGCTAAAGTTTCAGGATGCCCTTAAACATATCGGTTTTACGGTAAAACTCAAACCTTTTATTCAGCGTAGCGATGGTTCAGCCAAAGGCGACTGGGATGTGGGCATTACGATTGACGTGATGGAAACAGCAAAAGAAGTTGATACCATCGTATTACTCTCTGGTGATGGCGACTTTGCCATATTACTCAACAAAATTCGCCAGGACTATGACGTCAATGCCGAGGTTTATGGCGTACCCACATTAACGGCAAAAGCACTGATTGATTCAGCCAGTACTTATCATGCTATTGATGAGGGAATGCTGCTTTAGGTGTTTAAACAGGTCTGGTTATTGGCAACTGACTTGTTGGCGAGCATCAATGGTTAATGTCATGTGCTGTTGATAGTGATTGGCGGTGATAGTACCACATTCGCCGTGCATACTTTTACCCGACATAAACAGCACCAGATAGTTATAGTTGCCATCTTGGGTTGGTGGTTTGTGAGCAATAGCAAAACGGCTATTTGGGCGGATATTATCAAATACCAGCTGACTGGTGGGTAATTGAATTGAAACGCTGCTAATGGCTTCGCCGTAGAGGTTTTCGACAATAACCTGTGGCATGATCCAAAAATAAAGCTTGTAAGCCAGCAAGGCAAGAGCCGCTAGTACTAGGGGTATGGCTAAGATTTTATTCAACATTTATTCCTTTAAATTTATACCAATGACAAGGCATTAATTGCTGCATGTAGTTGTACTTGCAACATTCAAACGTAAGTCAGTGGTGATTTTAACCGAAATGTCAGACCACAGCACAATGATTAGTTACTTAATGGATTTGGTATGACGACACGATTAACGCCCGCTTTTGACCATCGATCAGTCGATTAACTTAACGCTGAGCAGCGGGTCAAAAAAACAATCGCGCTATTATCATTAAATTTGCTGAACATTGCACCAAAAAAACACGGTTGTTAGATAATGTTATGTAACAACAATCGTACAACGTTAAAACATGAGACAGGAAACCGCTATTGTACAGCGATTGGTGATGGTTTATACTGTTCTGAACGTTCGGTCAAAATTAAACGCCGAAGTACAAAGTATTCAGCCAAGAGAATTGATATGAACAAATTAAGCTCCGATATAGCCTTTACGCCTTCTGTTAAAGAAGTTCAGCAGCGATTGGGATCACGCCGTGGTTATGCCAATATGGAATTCAATACCCATGTCACCCCAGATTTAGTCGGCTTTTTGGCCGGGCAAAATTCGTTTTATATGGCAACGGTTAACGACGACGGTCAGCCGTACATTCAGCACCGTGGGGGGGCGCCGGGTTTTTTGAAAGCGCTGGATAACAAAACCCTAGCATTTGCTGATTTTAGTGGTAACAAGCAATACATTTCGATGGGTAACCTTAAAGATAATAACAAAGCGCATATCTTTGTAATGGATTATGCCAGCCGCAGCCGTGTTAAAATTTGGGGCACTGCTCGTTTTGAAGAAGACGATAAGGCGCTGATCGCCAAATTACATGACGATCATTATCGAGCTAGACCAGAAAGAGCGTTAGTTTTCACGGTTGACGCCTGGGACAGTAATTGCCCGCAACATATCACCCCACGTTTCACGGAAGCTCAAGTAATGGAAGCGATTAATCCGCTAAAGCAGCGTATTGCCGAGCTTGAAAAGCAACTGGCCGAACGAAAGTAATTTAGCTTTGGTTCTTATTTGTTCCCTCACTTTTGTGAGGGGCGCGAAGGGCTAAAGAAACGTGACTACCCTACATGATGTCATCCAGATCAAACGACACATAGCAGAGCGTTGCCCGACAAATAACTTGCACCGCAAATTCCCCCGCATTTTCACCAACTTGTTCTATAATTAGCGTCAAACCTCAGCTAAAAAACAATAAACAGGGAAAACATGAGTAAAGTCACTTGGTTACACCTTTCTGATATTCATTTTCAAGCGAAAACCGAATGGCGGGCTAATTCTACCCGCGAAGCCTTGATCGCTTTTTTAGTCAATAAGTTTGAAAAAGATCCGTCGTTAAAACCCGACTTTATCACCTGCACCGGTGATATTGCTTTTGGTGAGACTGGGGCTGACCCTTTAGCTGAGCAATATAAACTGGCTAAAAGTTTTTTTAGGGATGTATTAGCTATCTGCGATTTAAATAAAAAGCAATTGTTTATGGTGCCGGGTAATCATGATATTAACCGTCAAGCGGTTAGTGGTGCCTTTCAGCGTGGGCTGGTGGCTATGGCAAAAGAATCGGCTAAGTTTGTTGATGGAATCAATCAAGGTTATGAAACCAAAAACAAAGATACTCGTGATGCGATGGAACGTTTAGCGGATTACGAGTTGTTCATTAAACAATATGCCAAGCACTTACAGGATATTGAAGGGCGCTGTTTTTATACCAAAAAGCTTGATATCAACGGGATTAACATCGGCATTGCCGGGTTTAACTCAGTGTGGTCATGTGCGGGGGAA
>JBLHHD010000405.1:0-3822 GCA_047614605.1 Alteromonadaceae bacterium | reverse complement strand
GTACCAACTGAGCGGACTGACGCATTTGCATTTTATCCACGGCAGGGGCGCACAAGGGCGTTATGCAATTGATCCGAGCTGGTATGGAGAGTTACCACGCAGCTATTTTTATGATGCTGCTGGTGGGCGAACAGCCAAAAGTGGTCTGGTCAACAATGAAACCCTGAAAAAGTGGTTGCTCTAAAACCGATAAACCCTAAGCAATGACGCAAACATTAAAGTTACACCATATGGTGTATGATGTGAGCGTCATCTGCTGTTTTGCGCCTAAATTACACTTTAATTAATGATTGTTTAAATAATTGCTATCAAAATGTTATATAATTTTGTAATTAGTTTAAAAAACATCCTTTTTGACGTTGCAATCTAGAAAAAAGCTGATTATAATTCCTCCCGAATCGACATTGGACCTACTAGGAAAGTGGAGTGATGAACAAACATTTTAAAGTGTTAGCGAGCGCATTATTACTAAATTCATTATTACTGACTGCAATATTGCCCTCAATGGTGTTTGCTGGACATTCTGGTAAAAAATCGTCGTGTAAGGTACAAGATGTTAAATGCGCCAGAGCAGTAACCAGTGCTTTTGCACCCAATGGGGCATTGTGGCGGTTATGGGCGGCACAGGATCAGTTGTTTTATAGTGTCTCCAATGACGATGGGTTGCACTTTGGTGCGTCGCAAAAAATCACTATCAATGCTCAGTCAATCTCAGCCAGAGAAGAAAACCGTCCCAAGCTGGTTTTCGGCGGGAAAGATAATGTCTATATCTCGTGGGCTAGACCCAACAAATCAAAGCATACCTCACAGGTCAAATTTATTTATTCTACTGACGGCGGTCAGCACTTTTCTATGCCACAAACAGTTAATGATGGCGGCGGTAAAATTAAACACTCGTACAACGAAATGGTTGTGACTGACGATGGTACCGTGGTGATTAACTGGCTTGGTGGCAAACGTAAAGGCTCTGTATTGTACTCGGCTTATGGCAAGCTCAGTGATGGTCAGTTTAAATTTAGCAGCAAAAAGCTGGCACAAGGCACTTGTGTTTGTTGTCGCATCGCCAGCAGTTATACCGCTGATAATAAAGTAGCGGTTATGTGGCGGAACATCTACGACGATAATATTCGGGATCATGCCATTTTAACTTTCGATCAGCACAGCGCTGATAAAACGCCTTTTCGTGCCACCTTTGATCAATGGCAAATTAATGGCTGCCCTCATCAGGGACCTGGATTAAGTGTTGGTGGGCAAAATCGTTATCATATGGTGTGGTTTAATAATGGAGAAAAAGCCAAAGGGATATTTTACGCCTATTCAGACAATAACGGTGAAACGACCAGTAAGCCACTAAATCTCGGTGGGGCAGCTGTCCAGGCATCATATGCCAACGTACTAAGTAACGGTAAAAATGTTGATGTAGTATGGACTCAATTTAATGGCGACATGTATCAGCTTTATCATCAACGCTCCACAGACCGGGGCCAAACATTTAACTCAGCCACCGTGGTGGCACAAAGTGCAGATGATCCTGACCGACCTTTTTTAATCAAAAAACAAGGGCATAACTTTGTGTCATGGCAGCAGCCAAATGTCGGTCACCAAGTGATAGCATTATGAGCAATGAAAGTGTACTAAATCATTTATTAACAACAGTGTTAAAAGCCAGCAGCTCAAACAACTGCAATTCAAGCAAAAGGAATATTAGAATGAAAACATCTAGCAGCAGTAAAGTGGTTACTGGGTTATTGTTAATATTGGCGACATTATCGTTTAACACGATGGCCGAGTCTGCCCCTTTTTCACCTCATGAATACTCTGGTGTACAGCAAATACATGAAGGCCAACGCTGGTTGATGTTGATGTGGTCAGTGGATTGCCCACCGTGTTTTAAAGAGTTGGCCCAAATTGCCAAACTACACCAGCAAGACTCTTCACTGGCGGTGATTTTAGTTAATACTGATGGCGACGAAATGCTTGATGAGCAACGAGAGGAGTTGATCAAAAAATATAAGCTTGATAGCTTGACTAATCTGCACTTTATGGATGGCAAAGCCGCCAAAGCCCGTTTTCAGATAGACCCGAGCTGGTATGGTGAATTACCGCGCAGCTATTTCTACAAAGAAGATGGTAAGCGTATTGCTAAAAGTGGCCTGGTTAGCAGCGATATACTTAAACAATGGTTGATGTAACCTAAAATAAAGGCAGTCATTCAACAAACTTTTGCTTAATAAAATCACAGAACGCTTGCACCCGTGACGTTCTGTGCATCAACAGATGAGTAACCAGCCAAAAGTCAGAATGCCACTCATCCCAGTCATCAAACACCGGCACCAAATTTGGATCGTCTTTGGCCTGTTTGTCGCCAATAACACCTAAACCCATACCCAGTTTAACCGCTTGTTGACACTGATAAAAATCACTCGAACGAAAAACAATATTATCATTGGGAATGTTGGTTTCTATCCAGCGTATAAACGGTGCTGGGGAGTCCGGCATCGCCGATACAAACTTGTGTTTAACCAACTCAGCGCGGTTTTTAGGTAACCCTTCGCGGCGAATATATTCCTGACTGGCATACAATCCATGTTTGAGCACCCATAAGTGCTGAGCAATATAATCGGGCTCTGATGGTTGTTTGCCGGGGCGTAAGGCAATATGAGCTTCGCCATAGTCGAGTCGTAGTTTGCGTTGATCAAGTAATATTTCGAGGCGCAATTGAGGGTGTAGCTGTTGAAACTCTGCCAACCAGGGGGTAATTATATCAATCATACTGGTGACAGTAGTGATCACCAAAGAACCACTAATTTGTTGATCGGTACCTTGCAAGAAACCGGTTAGTTTATCGACTTGTTCATTAATACCACCGGCCACCTGAAATAATGCCTGACCAGCCTCGGTTGGGCGGTAACCCCGGGCGTGACGATGAAACAAGCGGGTATTTAAGCGCTTTTCCAAAGAGTTGATACGTCTGAGTACTGTTGAATGATGGACATTTAAAGCGACCGCGGCCGCTGATAAAGTACCCCTTAAAGCAACTTCGTAAGCAACGCGAATATCATCCCAGTGTTCTAATTGTGTATTCATGCACATTAGTGTTGCGCACATCCCCGTTTAATGCAAGGTTGCACAAAGGTATACTGCCCTCATAGCAACATACATTAACGCATCTGAGGAAGTCATTATGTCAAACACCCCTAAAATAGTCGCCATCGCCGGTAGTTTACGTCAACAGTCATTTAACGCAGTATTGGCGAACATTGCTGGAAAATCAGCAATGTTCGCAGGTGCAGAGGTTGAATTACTTAATCTGGCTGATTACGATATTCCATTGTTTAACGAAGACTTCGAAAAACAGCCTGCACCACAAGGCGTACAATTACTTAAAGATAAAATTCGTCAGGCAGATGGGATGTTGGTAGTCAGCCCTGAGTACAACGGCTCAATTAGTGGGGTGCTGAAAAACGCATTGGACTGGGTTTCTCGTACCGAAGTGGATCAGACACCCGCTTTCAGAGATACTACAGTGGCATTACTCAGTACATCACCTGGTGGGTTAGGTGGTTTGCGTGGATTAAATCATGTACGGGATATCTTTGTCGGTATGGGCTCTTTGGTACTAAGTAATCAGGTTGCGATTGCCAGTGCGTATCAGGCATTTAACGAAGCGGGTGAATTGGTAGACGAATCGGTGGCTGATAGAGTCAATACCTTAACAGCTGAATTGGTTAGTACAGTGAGAAAACTCAAACTATCCTCGTAAACTGACAATAGCAGAGTAAAACCGGGGCCAAACAGCCCCTTTAGGATGAAAAACACTCA
>JBLHHD010000404.1:0-3837 GCA_047614605.1 Alteromonadaceae bacterium | reverse complement strand
GTGAGCTTGGAATAATCGCCCCATCAGCCACGTAGAGGTTTTGATAAACGTCGGTGCCGCTGGACCCACTAAAAACCTGACCTTTATGATTGGTGACGCCTTGCTCTGCGTCTTTACCAATAACGCAGCCACCTAGCGGGTGGACGGTGACCAGCGAGTTATTCATCAATTTAGTCCAGATGGGGTTTTCGACGTATTCACCACCAAGGGCTTTGGTTGCCTGGTAAAGGTGTTCGTTGCCTTTGATAAAGTTGCTTTGTTTACCGACACCGGGCCAGTTGATACGTAACTTGTCATCTTCAAGGGCCATCACACCTGCGCTGTCGTCATGGCTCATGATCAGATAAATTTGCGAGTTTTGGATCGCGCCACTGTATGGCCCTTTAATAAAACTTTCGACTTCACGCGCTTTTTCTTTAATGCCATCCATAAAGCCACTGTCGGTATCCCGGCCAACGGCTGCGGCGGCAAGTGCCATTGCACCCGGCAGCAATTTACCCAAAGCACCCGGTGTGGTGCCTTCTTCGATGATCATTCGATCGCTCCAGTCGTCGCCATAGCGCATATCAATAACACTGGTAATACACGGGCCAACCGGCTCAATTTCACCGGGTTTAAGCTCACCAAAACCGATTGCGTTGATGGGTTCGTCGTTGTTATAACCAAAGCCGAGAATATCGCCGTTACCGCTAAAGTGGTTGCCGAGTTGATTTGACACCGCCAAACCATTTTCGCGGGAGCGTAACATAATTTCGGTGCTGCCCAGGGTACCCGCAGACACAATCACCATATCAGCTTTGATAAACTGAGTGGGGGCATCAAACTTGTCGCGGCCTTTGCCTAAAGGTTGGTAGTGTACCAGCCAGCCATCAGCGGTTTTTTCGAGATGTTTAACTGAGGTTTCACAAAAGATTTCGGTGCCATGGTTATGCGCATCGGGCAGGTAGTTCATTAAAGTGGTGTTTTTGGCTTTGTAATTACAGCCTGAAACACAATCACCACAGTTGTTGCAAGGGTTTTGCGGTACGCCAACATGGTTTACGCCACCTTCGAGTTCGTCAAAGTTGACGTTGATCGGGGTGCGATAAAAATTTTCTGCCTGACCCATGAACTTGGCCGATTTTTCATGGGCTTCGAGTTTTTTTAACGTAGGATGAGTTTGTGGATAAGGGTTGGGTTTGAGCATTTCTCTGGCCCGTGCAAAACCGGCTTTTAGCAACGTCTCTTTGTGCGCTCTAACCTCATCAGGCCAGCGGGTATCATCAAACACATCAGGTTTAGGTTCGAGGGAAACATTGGCGTTGATCAATGATGTGCCGCCAAGGCCGCAACCGACCACGACATTTTGTTCGTTATTTACGTGGATATTATACAAACCGGTCGGTGAGCCGATTTTACCTTTGCAGGTATCGAGTTGCAGCTCTTGGGCGGCTTCGAGTTCGGTATCGGGAAAGTCGCCGGGTAGTATTTCTTTGCCTCGTTCGAGTAGGCACACTTTACGTCCGGCTCTTGCTAATCGCGAGGCACTGATACCACCGCCGTAGCCTGAACCGATAACAATCACTTCGTAGTGATCCTGGATTAAATTGATGTCGGATGAGATCCTGTTCATGTTGCCCCTTTTTTTATTATCAAGCGTTTTTGTTTTTCAATGTTAAGGGGTATTTATAGAGGCATACCGTCAGTGCTGCAACCGATTTGTTAAAAAATAATTCAGATCCTCAGTAGGACAGGACAGGGCAGGACAGCGTTGGACAGATGTAAAAAAGTCCATCAACAGGTTACCCGTTGATGGACTTTTAAGCTTTGCGTTGCTTGCTTATTTAACGCCGGGTGAGCTTACTTATTTAAACGTCTGCGCACAAATGCCAGAGGCATTAATAACAAGGCCAACAGACCCGTTGAACCACCACCTGAGCGATTAACGCTGGTTACAGGTGTTGGCGTTGGCGGTACATCTGCCACACTAACGGCAACACTGTGAGTCGCCGTAGCGGTTCCATCGGTAACACTGGCCTCAAATTCAAGGATTTCGCCGCCAGTTGCAACATCTGGTAAAGCCACCGACACAGTAGCTGAGTCAGCATTGGTTAATGTTGCTTGTGTACCAGAGGTTTGAGTCCAGCTATAAGTCAACGGATCACCATCAGCATCACTGGCAGTAGCCGTTAATGTAGCGTCTGTGTTTTCAGTTGCTGCCAAAACCTGTACTGTATCAGCAGCGAATGTGGGTAGATTATTTACACCAGCGACATTCACCGAAACGCTGTGGGTTACCGTATCAGAACCATCGGTGACACTCACTGCAAAGACTAAGGTCTCACCAGTTTTAACCACGTCTGGTAAAGCAACAGCCAGCGTTGTGCTGTCCGCTCCCGTTAATGTCGCTGCTGTGCCTGAGGTTTGAGTCCAGCTGTAAGTTAGTGGATCATTATCAGCATCATCGGCAGAAGCGGTTAATGTGATGTTGGTATTTTCTGTTGCGTCGACAGAGTCAACCACATCAGCAGAGAATACCGGGGCATTATTGATTGCAGCCACATTGACTGCAATAAGATGACTTACGGTCTCGGTGCCATCAGTGGCATCAACCTGAAACTCAAGTGTCTCGCCGCCAGTGCCTACGTCTGGCAAAGTGATGGCCAGTTCAGTAGTGTCAGCATTAGTTAACGTAGCTGCGCTACCTGAGGTTTGAGACCAGCTGTAAGTTATGCGTTGATTAGGGGATCGATAGCTTCAGTGACAAAAGCCGCCTTGTTGAATGTACCAGTCCATGATAAGCGGTTAGTCGCGTCATCGTGGTCAAGTGCAAATTGAGTTGCTTCGTTTAACGTTGACGTTTGTGAGCCAGCAACAATGATTGTGCTCATCGGTGCTTTAATGTCGATTCGCACTTGCTCTTCGAACATATGGTTGGTGTTGGTGAACAAGCTTGTCATCTGCATAGTATCACCGAGGCCACCGTTGCCAGTGGTCGTGGTGGCCATAATTGAGCGGTCAATTGCAACGGCAATAGCCATATGGGCATCCGGGTGCATACCCATGTTGTCAGTCCAGGTGACCTGACCAAATGCCCATTCTTCATTTTCACTGTTACTGGCATTAACGTTAACGACAAACTTACCGTCGTCACCGTCTTCTCCCATGGCACCAAGTGTCACGGTAGAAGGATAAACAGAACCAGAGAATGCTGGGTCGTTAAAAGTGATAGTAGCCGTCCAGCTCATTTCATGAGCCATTTTGTTATTGATAGTACGAGTGAAGTTACAAGTAATGATACAAGGATTCATCGCCATTGACGGCTTGTCAAAAGTAGCCGCTGCCATGGTTGAAGTTGACAAGTCAATACGACCTGCACCTACGTCAAATGCATCGGCGGCAGTAACATAATCTTCTTTTTTCAGACCCATTTTTGAAGTCGAAGTCATCGCTGTTTTAATATCGATGGCAGACCAGTCAGGGAATGTTTGACGCATAATTGCCGCAGCACCAGAGATGTGCGGAGCAGCCATTGAAGTACCACTAAGGGTACCGTAAGTGTCACCGCCACTGTCCTCAGGTGAAACAACGGATAAAATGTTACTGCCTGGTGCAGTGATATCTGGTTTAAGTGAATTCTGATCACCATTAGGACCACGTGAGCTGAAACCACTCATTGCATCAATGGATTCTGCTACCATCACTCTTTCGGTTGCATGGCCGATAGTGACTTGATTAACTTCGTCAGACAACATCTCTAAAATGGCGAGTCCGTCGGTTTGTGAGATCATGATTGAAGGAATGTTAATCCCGTCAACACCACCTTGAGCAATCGGCGCACCGGCACGGTTATTATAA
>JBLHHD010000403.1:0-3850 GCA_047614605.1 Alteromonadaceae bacterium | reverse complement strand
TTTATATTCACTGCCGTCTTTTAAAGTCACCAAGATTTCATCGGCGTCATCAATAACATGATAGTTAGTAACAATATAACCATCATCAGCATCAATGATCACTCCTGAGCCGAGCCCCTGGAAAGGCTGTTCGCGTTGTTGTTGCTGACGTTGGCCAAAGAAATGGCGCAGTGCGTCGGGAATTTGTTGTTGCTGTACTTTTTTACTGCCGAATACCGAAATACGTACGACGGCTGGAGTGACACCTTCTAGCATCGGGGCCAAAGAAGGCATTTCACCGTTTAGCATCGACATGGGAACCTGAGCCAATGCCGCTGAAGGGGCTAATAATAGTGCTGAACTTAATATGCCCGAGATAAGGGCTGTTCTAACTGTATTTTGAACGGATAGCATAGTTTAAAGTACTCCTTTTACAATTTTCAGGTTTAAAGACTGCTAAACAACAAAAAAGTTCATTAAACCAAGTCGGTTTGAGCTTTTTTTGTTGTACTACCTTCACTAAACAAACCACTTGAATGGTCTGAGTAATCAAATGGTTGAGTGATCAAAGGTGCTGACTCACGCTTTTCTTGGGGTTTATTGGCGCTGGCACTTAGCAGTTGTGCGGTGGTGTCATTGGCAAAATAACTGATATTGGCATCACCAGTGAATATAGGGGTTTCGAGCAACTTGGTGGCTTTAGCCAGTTGACCAACAAGGCTGTTATAATTGTTTTTCATTTCATCGGTTAACTCTCGGGTGACGGTTAAATGGCTGGAAACCTCAATTTTGTATTGCGCCATCTGTTCCTTTGACTCTTTGACTTGTTGTTTTAGTTCGCCTTGCTGGAGGTTTTTTTCGGTATAAAACTTACCGGCGAAAAAACCGCCGAGCAAACAAACCAAACCGACAATAACTGTTATTACGACTGACATAATCTTATCCTTTATATTTAATCTGTTAAAAAAACACTTACTTTTAGCAACCACAGATCTGAGCGTGTTAGAATGGCCGCCGATGAGAAAGCCAGTCTCTCATACATAGGTGTAAAAACGTAAATTTCAACCTGTTATTATAGTATTTTAAATGAATAAAATGACTCCTCTGGAAAAATATAACCAAGATTTAACCCTTGATGGGTTCGAAGTCGATAGTGCTCAGCATAATGCCGTGATCCATTTACAGCGTATCTTTGATAATTTTGTTGCGTTGCAAAACAAACCGCAAAAAAAACGCTGGTATTCCAAACGGGTCAAAGGCTCAAGTCAGCCTAAAGGAATACGCGGTGTTTACTTTTGGGGTGGCGTAGGACGGGGTAAAACGTACCTGATGGATACGTTTTATGAATGTTTGCCGGGTGACAAAAAAATGCGGGTCCATTTTCACCGTTTTATGCATCGGGTCCATCAAGAATTGACACGCCTTAAAGGCGTAACCAATCCGTTGGTCGAGATTGCCAAAATCCTCAGCGAAGAGGCCGACATCATTTGTTTTGATGAGTTTTTTGTCTCAGACATTACTGATGCAATGTTACTGGGGGGGTTATTTGAGCAACTTTTCGCTCGTGGTATTACTTTGGTGGCCACGTCGAATATCCCGCCGGAAGATTTATACCTTAATGGCTTACAGCGTGCCCGTTTTTTGCCAACCATTGCCTTGATCAAAGCCAACAACGAAATTGTTAATGTCGATAGTGGTATTGACTACCGTTTAAGAACCCTGCAAAACGCTGAGATATACCATTTCCCACTAGATGATCAAGCTGAGGCTAATCTCAATCAGTATTTTGACCAGCTGGCGGTCGATCCTAAGCAAGGCAATGTCCAAATCAATGTGATGGAGCGAATGCTTGATGTCAGGCGAGAAGCTGACGGCATTGCTTTGTTTGAGTTTGCGGTATTGTGCGAATCGGCCCGTAGTCAGGTGGATTATATTGAGATCAGTCGATGTTACAATACGATATTGTTGGCTAACGTCAAATTGATGGGGGTCGAAACCGATGATGCAGCCCGGCGTTTTATTGCTTTGGTTGACGAATTTTACGAACGCCACGTCAAATTGATCATTTCTGCGCAAGTGCCAATGGAAAACCTCTATAAAGGAGGGATTTTGTCTTTTGAGTTCAACCGTTGTTTGAGTCGGCTTCAGGAAATGCAATCTCACGAATACCTTGGCCGGGCACATTTGCCTTAACCTCTTTACTTTAAACCCATGACACCCTAAACCTGTAAAGCCCGAGGCGAACAAAATTAAACCGTGACCATTAAAAAACAATAGTGTATGATCGCGCGCTCGCTCACGTTAAATAAAATAGTCGAAAGGTTGTTTTGCGGTTTAGTTAGCCCTTTACCGTCCAAGTCTGAAACTCGAAGGGGTCACAGCATAATCAAAGCGGTGTAACCGTCATCAATACGATGAAGGTTATTGAAAGTAATAATTTATAAATTTAGGTTTTAAGTAATGAAAACTTTTGTTGCAAAGCCAGAGTCTGTTCAACGCGATTGGTTCGTAGTTGACGCTGATGGCAAAACATTAGGTCGTATCGCGACCGAAATCGCTTCACGTTTACGTGGCAAGCATAAGCCAGAGTTTACTCCACACGTTGATACTGGCGATTATATCGTTGTTATCAATGCTGAGAAGGTTACTGTTACAGGTAATAAAGCGAAAGGTAAAATTTACTACTCGCACACTGGTTTCCCGGGTGGAATTAAAGATATCAGCTTTGAAAAACTGATCGAAAAGAAACCAGAAATGGTTCTTGAAAAAGCAGTTAAGGGAATGTTACCACGGGGTCCTTTGGGTCGCGAAATGTTCCGCAAATTAAAAGTTTACGCAGGTCCCGAGCATAATCATTCAGCTCAACAACCTCAAGTACTAGATATTTAATCCGGAGCAAATTAGCATGGCAGATACTCAATACTACGGCACTGGTCGTCGTAAAAGCTCAACCGCTCGCGTTTTCATGCGTGCCGGTACTGGCGCTATCGTAATCAACAAGCGTTCAATCGAAGAATACTTTGGTCGTGAAACTGCACGTATGGTTGTTCATCAACCATTAGAGTTGGTCGAGATGGTAGAAAAATTCGATTTGTACATCACTGTTAAAGGTGGTGGTACTACTGGTCAAGCTGGCGCAATTCGTCACGGCATTACTCGTGCATTGATGGAATATGACGAATCTTTCCGTCCGGCCTTACGTAAAGCGGGTTATGTTACTCGTGATGCGCGTAAAGTTGAGCGTAAGAAAGTGGGCTTGCATAAAGCACGTAAGCGTCCACAGTACTCAAAACGTTAATCGATCCGATTACCGTTTGTTTACGAAAAAAAGCCCGCCATTGCGGGCTTTTTTTAGGCCATTTTGGGTGTATCTATTTTATATTCGATGGACGGCCCGCTTTAACACGGTTTAAAGCCTTAAAAACAGCCTTTAATTCTTTTTTGGTAATGGCCTCTTCAAAGCTATCTCTTCTTATTGTCCATTTGAGTACCAACCAGCTAAAGTTCACAAGGAAGGACTCTCGTTCAGCTTGTTTTGCTTTTATATACCCTCTGAGGTACACACCAAAATGTAGAACCATTGATCTGTGGGCTTGGTATAAATAGAGTTCATCATAAACCCCATGTCTCATTGCATTTGCAGCTCGCTCCCAAGTATTTAATACACTTCTGATAGCTTGGGCTTCTTTTGTGTTTGTGTGTTTTGGCTCTGCATATATATGTATTGATTTTCTATTTTTAATGACTGACATAATAATAGGAATGTTTTCGTTATATATTTCATTATCCGAAAGGGATTGCTGAAATGTCAGGGAGTTACTTTCTCGTGCTGTGCGTCTTTGGTAGAACACATTAAGTAGCGCACCAGATA
>JBLHHD010000402.1:0-3862 GCA_047614605.1 Alteromonadaceae bacterium | reverse complement strand
TTGTGAAAATGTCCGCCAAAACCTTTTTGATAAGCCAGACCGGCAATACGAATAACCATGGGGTTGGTGTACTGACCATTGGAGAAAAACGGCAAGGTCGCCGCTTCACCACGGATTTGATCTTCGGCGTTGTGGACGTAGGCCAAAAACTGAATTTCTGGAATAGGCATAAAGCCGTTATGGGCCAAACCAATGGCCAGACCTAAAATTGATTGTTCGTCCAATACGGTGTTGATCACCCGGTTGGTGCTGAACTTATCGCTCAGTTTGGTGGTGACAGAGTATACCCCGCCTTTTTTGGCAATGTCTTCGCCACACATGACGATATTTTGCTGCTCTGCCATTAAGTCCATCAACGTCCAGTTAATTAACTTGGCCATGTTGTGTGCTTTGCCAAGGTTATGTTTTTCGTGTGAAAACAAGGCTAAACGCTGCTCTTGAGTTAATGGTTCGGCGTAGCTGCCATCAACTTTATATTCAGGCGTCAGGCTGGCTTTAACCTGCTCTGCGGTTTCAAGCCGAGGACGTTTAATCACTTCTTTGGCTATTTGCGCGACCTGCTCTTCAATTTGATTGTCAATATCGCAGATTTGCTGGGCGCTCAGAATGTTGTTTTCGAGCAAAATTCTGGCGGTGTGTAGCAATGGGTCCTGACGCTCGTTGGCATCGATGTCTGCTTTGGGGCGGTAAGTCGACTCGACATCTGAGCCTGCATGACCTAATAAACGCACGGTGCGAACATGCAAAAACACCGGCTTTTTCAGCTTGCGGGCAAGGTGCTCGGCTTGTTTGGCTTTTTCATAGGTATCAAGAATGTTCAAACCATCACAGTAGATATATTCAAGCCCGGCACGGTTACTGTAATTGGCAGCAATCCAGCCCGTTGGTGTGGCGGTTGAAATACCAATCCCGTTATCTTCACAGATAAAAACAATGGGCAGCGGCACGCTTTGATAAGCGGCCCATGCGGCGGTGTTTAGTGCGCCCTGAGTGGTTGAGTGATTTGATGAAGCATCACCAAAGTTACAGATGATCACTGAATCATCAGGGATTTCACCTTTATGTTTGAGGCGTTTGGATAAGCCGACGCTGTAAGCTGCACCCACTGCTTTAGGCAAATGTGAGGCAATAGTACTGGTTTGCGGTGGTACGCAGAGGCTTTTGCTGCCCAATACTTTGTGACGACCCCCTGAGATTGGATCATCCGCCGAAGCGGCAAAAGACAGCAGCATGTCATACAGCTGGGTTTCGCCCGGGACTTGTTTGCCACGCTGAATTAAAAAAGCGGCGCTACGATAATGCAAAAAAGCCATATCGGTAGGGCGAAAGGCTTTGGCATAAGCGGCGTTGCCTTCGTGCCCTGAGCTGCCGATGGTGTAAAAACTTTGCCCTTGCTTTTGCATAATACGTGATTGCAAATCAAGGTGACGGCTCATCACCTGTGATTCAAAAATATCAATCACATCCACATCAGACAAACCCACCGCTTGGGGTGTCAGGTTTGAATGCGACTGAGGCAAGTCACCGGATAAGGTGTGTTTGGTAAAGTTCTCTTTTAGTAATTGATTGCGATCCGACATCGCTTGCTCCTAAACCCGTATGACTGTCAGCTTAATCGTGGTTGCTGTTGGTGACTTTCAAACAGGTGTTTAATTTTTATGGTCTACGCAGGGCAAAAACGGCGAAAAATATCGCCGTTTTTAATTAATACTGATGAAGCTTAAGCTTACGAAAACGCCTGGATACCGGTTTGTGCCCGACCAAGGATCAGGGCGTGAACATCGTGTGTACCTTCGTAGGTGTTGACTGCTTCAAGGTTCATTACATGACGAATAATGTGGAACTCATCAGAGATACCGTTACCGCCGTGCATGTCGCGGGCCATACGAGCAATATCAAGGGCTTTACCACAAGAGTTGCGTTTTATTAATGAAATTGCTTCAGGTGCCAATTTGCCTTCGTCCATCAAACGACCCGCTTGTAAACAAGCGAACAGACCAGTAGTGATCTCAGTTTGCATATCAGCCAGTTTCTTTTGTATCAGCTGAGTGGCAGCCAAAGGGCGGCCAAATTGGATACGGTCCAGGGTATATTGACGGGCACCTTGCCAACAGAATTCTGCGGCACCTAAAGCACCCCAGGCAATACCGTAGCGGGCTTTATTCAAACAACCGAATGGACCACCGAGACCTGAGGCGTGTGGCAACAGGTTGTCTTCTGGTACAAAAACATTGTCCATGACGATTTCACCGGTGATAGACGCTCGCAGTGAGAATTTGCCCTCGATTTTTGGTGCTGATAAACCTTCCATGCCTTTATCAAGGATGAAACCTTTGATCACGCCGTCAAGTTTAGCCCAAACGATAAAGACATCGGCGATAGGAGAGTTGGTGATCCACATTTTGGTGCCGGTGACACGGTAGCCGCCGTCCACTTTAACTGCTTTGGTGGCCATGCTGGCCGGATCAGAGCCTGAATTTGGCTCGGTCAAACCGAAACAACCAACGAATTCGCCGGTAGCCAGACGTGGCAGGTATTTCATTTTTTGTTCTTCGCTGCCGTAGGCATAGATAGGGTGCATAACCAAAGAGGATTGTACGCTCATAGCGCTGCGGTAGCCGCTGTCGACACGCTCAACTTCGCGGGCAACCAAACCGTAAACGACGTAGTTGACGCCTGCACAGCCATATTTCTCAGGGATAGTGGCACCGAGTAAACCGAGCTCGCCCAATTCGGTCATGATCTCGCGGTGAAAAATTTCGTGGCGGTTGGCCTCTAAAATGCGTGGCATTAATTTTTGCTGGCAGTATTGATGGGCGCTGTCGCGGATCATGCGTTCTTCTTCAGATAACATCGAATCCAGGTTAAGCGGGTCTTGCCAGTTAAACGCCGGGCGGGAGCTTTTTGAGTCAGTCATGATAAATAATGCCTATGATTTTAATCAGAAAATACGGATAAAGTGGCTACAGCTGTTGCCAAACGCGCTATGATAAGCATAATTAAGCCTTAGGAGAAATATTTATTTACTCTATGAGGTATAGATAAAACCTTTAGGTAGTTATGAGAGGTATTAGTGGACTTAAAAGCCCTAAGATATTTTATTGCAGTCTATGAAAAAAAGAGTATTAGTGCGGCGGCAAAAGCGTGTTTTATTGCTCAGCCCTCAATCTCATCTGCAATTAAACACCTTGAGGAAACACTGAGCAATCAGTTATTTACCCGACATGCCAGAGGCGTTAAACCGACCGAAGCCGGTAAACAGCTTTATCCGCTGGCAAAACAGCTGCTCGGTCAGGCTGAGGCAATAAAGTCTGTATTTGTTGAAAAGCAACGTATTATTCCGTTTCGGCTGGGCCTAATCAGGGCCTTGGGGGTAGACAGGATGAGTCTGTTGTTAAAAGAATTCACCAATTGTATTGAAGGTATTGAGCTGACGTTAGTCGGACCTGACGGCGACTGTGATGCCCGAATTATCACTCAGCGTTATGTCGCCAGTAAAGAGCAGTTTCAGCCCATGTGGCAAGATGAATATGTGTTGGTACTGCCAACTAATCACCCTTTAAGTCTTAATTCGGCAATAACCCTCGAAGATTTTCAGAATTTGCCGCTTATTCAGCGTACTCCCTGCGAAGCCTGGGACAAACTGGCTGATACGTTAAGAGCGGCTGATATCGAAATTACCATCAGAGCCAAAATTCAAACTATGGAATATGCGCTGGGTTTGGTTAAAGCGGGGGTCGGTTGTGCATTATTACCTAACGTGCCACAAATAATGCAAGAACAAGATGTGGTGTTTAAAACCGTCGAGGGAATTGATTTATCCCGCCTAATTGGACTGGCTTATCAGCTGGAGTCAGCGCCT
>JBLHHD010000401.1:0-3874 GCA_047614605.1 Alteromonadaceae bacterium | reverse complement strand
TGCTTCGAGCACCTTTTTATCCGGCGCAACCTCTTTAACCCCACCTTTAGGGTTAAAGACTGTAGCAACATTTTGATTCGCTGCAACGGAGGGATTAAGATTTACGGCCAAAAAAACACCCTTGTTTATTTATCGTTCTTGATTGTTTATTATACAGCTTTGCTATTCGATCTTTGAGTATAGTCAATATCCTGTGACTTGCACTTCATACCCATAAGATAAAAGTTATCTGCCGGGTAATTTTTTCCAAGTGACGGTATCCCTGACATATACTGGCTGGGCGTCCTGGGCTTCAACCTGACGGTTATCAGCCAGCGCCTGGATCGCCAGTGGCAACATATCCTGAGCGTGCGGGTACAGTATATCCGTCAGCACCACCGCGTCAACTTTTTCAGCCAGTTGTGTCGCATACGTCTGCCAGCCCGTGCCTACCCCAGCAATTTGACAGTGCTCATGGGGCTCACCAGCAACCAAACCAAAATCGGCATCATCTGGTTTAATCACCGTTTCATTACCTACAAAAACAGCCAAACCATCGCGATCTTCAAACTGAGCCGTATAAATCTCGCCCATACGAGCATCAATTGCGGCGATCACTTTTTTACTGCCATGCTTGGTGATGGCCCTTTGTGCCATCGTTTGTAAAGTCGATACACCAATCAATGGCAAGTCAGCACCAAAAGCCAGCCCCTGCGCAACCCCAACCCCAATTCTGACCCCGGTAAAACTGCCAGGTCCCTGACTAAACGCCAAAGCGTCCAGCTCGCTCAAGCGAATACCCGCTTGTTTTAAAACTTCATCAACCATGGGTAAGATACGCTGGCTGTGTTGCTGTGGGCAAATCTCAAACAAACTGTAACAGTGATCATTAAACTGCAAAGCCACTGAACAAGCTTCGGTGGCTGCATCAATGGCCAAAATATTCGCACTCATTTTGTTGTTTCCTATAGTTTTTGCAAAAACTGGCAGGCCAGCTTTAAATCTCTGGTGCGTTTCATTGGCGGCAAGCTTTTGATAAATGTCTTACCGTATAAACGGGTAATTAGGCGGTTATCGCAGATCACCAATACCCCTTTGTCGGTGCGATCCCTGATCAATCGCCCTACCCCTTGTTTTAATGAGATAACCGCTTGGGGGATTTGCACCTGGGCAAATGGATCACCGCCTTTAAGTCGACAATCTTCCATTCGTGCCTGTAACAGCGGTTCATCCGGGGCGGCAAACGGCAATTTATCGATTAATACACAACTTAATGCATCACCTCGCACATCAACACCTTCCCAAAAACTGGCCGTGCCCAGTAACACTGCGTTGCCCAAACTAGCAAACTGTTCGAGTAACAAACGTTTGCTGGTTGTGCCTTGCACCAACATCGGATAATTGATTTGGCCGAGCAACTTTTCGCCGACAATTCTTAACATCCGATGACTGGTAAACAGTAAAAAACAACGCCCTTTACTGGCTTTAATCAATTCTAGCGAGGTTTTAAACAACGCCTCAGACATCGCATAAGCATTAGGCTCGGGCAAATAACGCGGCACACATAATATCGCTTGTTCGTTATAATCAAAAGGGCTATCGAGGATCAGTTGCTCTGAGCCACTTAATCCCATAGTGGTGGTGTAATGCTTAAAAGAATCATCAACCGCCAATGTTGCCGAGGTAAACACCCAACTGCAATCGGCCTCATCAATGATCTTGCTAAATTTATCGGCTACCGTTAAAGGCGTCAGGTGTAATGTGACATGCCGACGGGTGGTTTCATACCAGTAGCTAAAACCGCTTTGGCTAATATCCGTCAGCCGATCAAGCCGTTGTTGAATATCGACACAACGCTCAAAGCAATGATCAATCATTTGAGTTCTTGACACCGCAAGTTTAAGCACCTGATACAAAAAGTCGAGGCTGGTTTGCAGACGACCAATGACCCGTTCAACAGCCGGTTGGGTGCAAACATCCCGCCAATTACCCCGGTTTGAATCTGCCGGGAAACACAAGCGTAAATCGGCGATATCCAGTTGTAGTTTTTCAGCAGCGCGGCCCAATTGCTTCATATCGGTCAATTTCGAGCGATATTCTACAATGATATCCCGGCACAATTCACCCAGTTGTCGCGAAGACAACGACTCACCAAAATAATCACAAGCAATGTCAGCGACCTGGTGGGCTTCATCAAAAATCACCAGCCCTGCTTCTGGCATCAACTGACCAAAACCAATATCTTTTAAGGCCAAATCGGCAAAAAATAAATGATGATTAACCACCACCAAATCGGCATCCATGGCTCTTTTTCGGGCTTTAACCAAATGGCAATCGTCAAAGTCCGGGCACTCTTTACCAATGCAATTATCGGCTGTGCTAGTGATATAAGGAAAAACATGAGAATCTTCTGCCACTGAGGTCAACTCGCCAATATCGCCATGGCGGGTTTCAACGGCCCAGTGTTTAACCTTGTTTAAGTCTGCAATTAACGTAGCATCATTGGATGGCACCTGCATGGTATGCTGATTGAGCCTGAACAAGCATAAATAATTGGCTCGGCCTTTTAATAAAGCGGTCGATTTACCACTGCCAAGGGCGGCTTTAATTTTTGGCAAATCACGGTGAAAGAGTTGTTCCTGGAGGTTTTTTGTACCAGTGGAGATCACTACCTTTTTATCGGCCAGTAAGGCGGGCACCAGATAGGCATAGGTCTTTCCCGTACCCGTTCCAGCCTCAACCACCAGCGTTTGATTGCTTTTAATCACTTTCTCGACGGCTTGGGCCATTTGAATTTGTGGCTCACGGGCCGAAAAACCATCAATGGCCTTGGCCAGTGCACCCTGCTCACTAAATGCTATGCTGACAGGTGTCATTTAACCATTCCCCAAAGGCATAAGCCAAAGCGGCAATGATCAATACTACAATGTTTCATAAGCCCACTTCATTCAGCCAAAAAGGGGAGTATTATACATGTAAAGCGAGTATTTAAAATTAAGCTGGTAAAAAATCGTCGAGGCAGATTTTTTGCTCACAGCCCGTCCAGATCACTGCCGTAGCATTATCAATAAGATCATAATCGCGCAAGCTGTTTTTATCCGCCATTTGCAGGGTCGGATAATTACCTACAGGTAATGAGAATGAACGCCCGTCGACCAAAAAAAAATACACCATCTTATCATCGACAATCACCTCGTCGATGGCCGGTTCAGACTGCAATTGCCATATTTCCATTTAACGTTTGCCTTATGTGGTTGCTGCTCGATTATTACCGCTATTACTGGGGTATACCCATCAAACCATGTTTTTGCGCCACCTGATTAAAGTAGTTCATACAATCTTTGGCATAAATGCGTTTATTAACATAGTCATGACCAAAAAAGCTTTTCTTAAAACCGTCGGCAACAATATCTTTGAGCCGGTTAAACGATATATCAAAACTGTCCAGTGCCAAACGATACTCATCAGAGACGGTGGTGTTGGATACCAGTCGGTTATCTGTACATAAAGTGGTGGCAATGCGGTGATCGAGTATCGCTTTAAATTTATGCTCCTTTATGTCAGTGATCAACGGATTAGTTTGCAGATTACTGGTCAGGCACACTTCAATGGCGATGCGCTTATCGGCAATAAAGGAAGCCAAATTGTTGACATACTTTTGTTTATCAGTGATCTTGGGATCAACAATCATATCAGGGATAAATAACGAATAACCATGGCCAATTCGGTCGGCGTAACACTCGGTGATGGCTTCAAAGACACTTTCAGCACCATAAGCTTCACCGGCATGAATGGTTTTTGACATAAAGTTTTGATGAGCAAACTTGTAAACTTCTTTAAACTTACCTGCCGGATAACCGCTTTCTTGACCAGCCAAATCGACACCAACAATGGG
>JBLHHD010000400.1:0-3874 GCA_047614605.1 Alteromonadaceae bacterium | reverse complement strand
GCGCGGAAGATGGGTTATGAGCATTAAAAAAGGCCCGTTAAAGGGCCTTTTTGATATACGGCTAGTCGGATTTAACCGTTGTACATACCGAGTTTTTTCTCCAGGTAGTGGATGTTAGAGCCACCGTTTTGGAAGTTTTCGTCAGCCATGATCTCTATGTGTAAGTCGATGTTGGTATTAATGCCATCAATTACGATTTCGTTGAGTGCGTGACGCATTCGGGCAATGGCCACACCCCGGTTTTCACCATAGGTGATTAACTTGCCAATCATTGAATCATAATGAGGTGGCACGGTATAACCGGCATAAATGTGCGAATCCCAACGAATGCCCAAACCACCCGGTGGATGGAAGCGGGTGATTTTACCCGGTGAAGGGATAAACGTTTTGGCGTCTTCGGCATTAATTCGACATTCAATCGCATGACCCTGAATACGGATATTATCCTGGGTGATCGACAAGGGTTGCCCGGCAGCAATACGCAATTGTTCTTTGATCAAGTCAGTGCCAGTAACCATCTCAGTTACTGGGTGCTCAACCTGAATACGGGTGTTCATTTCGATGAAATAAAATTCGCCGTTTTCAAACAAAAACTCAAACGTACCAGCACCGCGATAAGCGATATCAATACAAGCACGGACACAGCGATCACCAATAAAATGACGCATGTCTTCGGTGATCCCCGGGGCAGGGGCTTCTTCAACGACTTTTTGATGGCGACGTTGCATTGAACAGTCACGTTCACCTAAATGGATCGCATGGCCCTGACCATCGGATAAAATCTGAATTTCAACATGGCGCGGGTTTTCAAGGAATTTTTCCATGTAAACCTGACTGTTGTTAAATGCCATACCCGCTTCGGTAGAGGTGAGTTTAATCGCTTCAACCAAGTCGTCTTCTTTACGTACCACACGCATCCCTTTACCACCGCCGCCACCAGAGGCTTTGATGATCACCGGATAACCAATACGTTTGGCTATGGTCATATTTCTATCGACATCGTTGGGATCGAGTACGCCATCTGAACCCGGTACGCAAGGTACGCCGGCTTTTTTCATTGCCTGAATAGCGGATACTTTATCCCCCATCAGGCGAATGCTTTCGGCACGAGGGCCGATAAAAATAAACCCACTGCTTTCGACTTGCTCGGCAAATTCGGCATTTTCAGCCAAAAAACCATAACCAGGATGAATGGCGATGGCGTCAGTCACCTCAGCAGCAGCAATGATACGAGGGATATTCAAATAACTTTCGGTTGCAGCGGCTTTACCGATACAAATCGACTCGTCAGCCAATAATACGTGTTTTAACGTGCGGTCGGCTACTGAGTGTACGGCAACCGTTTTGATCCCAAGCTCTTTACAGGCACGTAAAATACGTAGGGCAATTTCCCCACGATTTGCAATGACAACTTTATCTAACATAATCTGGCCTTCTGATGCGTGTATTATTCGATCACAAATAAAGGCTGGTCAAATTCAACCGCGTCTTCGTTCTCGACCAGGATTTGGGTAACGACACCTGCTTTGTCAGATTCGATTTGGTTCATCATTTTCATCGCTTCAATGATACAAATGGTTTGACCGACTTTAACTTGCTGGCCAACTTCAACAAAGGCTGCTGAGCCAGGTGCGCTTGAACGGTAAAAAGAGCCAACCATAGGTGAGCGTACAATGTGACCTGCAATTGGCGCTTCGGCTGCATTGTCACCAGCCGGGGCTGCTGCAACCGGGGCAGCCATAGCAGGTGCTGCCATGTGCATTATTTGCGGAGTGCCTGCCGGAGCACCACGGTTGATGCGTACTGACTCTTCACCTTCTGATATTTCAAGTTCGGTGATACCAGACTCTTCAACCAGTTCGATGAGTTTTTTGATTTTGCGAATATCCATGACTTATCCTGTTTTTAATTTGTTCTTTATGTCGATGTGAGGCCAGCCTGGGCTGACAAAATTTTCACTGCGCTTTGCAACGCATAATGGTAACCGTCAGCACCGAGGCCACAAATGACCGCTTTGGCGATATCTGACAGGTATGAATGGTGGCGAAAGGCTTCACGAGCATGTACATTGGATAAATGTACTTCTATAAAGGGAATGTTAACCGCTAGCAGGGCATCTCTTATCGCAACACTCGTATGAGTAAAGGCACCCGAGTTGATAATGATAAAATCTACGGTATCCATTGCCTGATGAATGCGGTCAATCAGCAAATGCTCGGCATTGGATTGAAAGTCACTTAAAGTCGCCTGATGAGCGCTGGCAGTTTGGTTTAATTCGGCGATTATGTCTGCCAACGTGGCTGCACCATAAATTTGCGGCTCGCGCTTGCCCAACAGGTTCAGGTTGGGCCCATTTAGAACCAAAATTTTAAACTGTGTAGACATAATCCAATGATATCGAGTGAGTTTGCAGATAACGTTAATCATACTCCAAAATTTTAGTAAATAAAGAGGGGAGTGATAAGTTTTTGCACTTTACGTTTTTAACTGCATTTTCGCCGACGTTCACCACAATTATTTATTTGAAAATCTACTGTAATGATGATTTATTGCTAACGCCTTTAGGTTAGTTTGCGGTTAAAAGTTGAAATATTGCGGTTAAAATCTGGCAAACATGATATTTCTGATGGTTTTGTTGAAAAGGTCAGGGTTTTAATGAGGTTGGACCAGAGTGACCGCCTACCTCGACATGAAGGACGTTTTAGCTTTGCTGTTACGGTCGTTTTATTATCGGATAAAGCGTCATTTTATTCAGATTTGACTGAGCGAGAAACCATAGGTAGTCAGGTTCAGGTAAAGGTATTTAGCTGGATAAGGGCAGCCGTTATCGCTGCCCTTTTTTGGGGCGGAGTCGGCTATTTACCGCTTCATTACTCGTAGCAGATGTTGATTGAAGTTATCTGCTGCCATGTAACCGGTGACTCGTTGCTGGGTTAGTTCTTGGCTGTCGCGGTTGAAAAACAACAGGGTCGGTAAACCAAGCACTGAGTAGTTTTCGAGTAGCTCAAGGTCGGTATCGGAGTTTGCCGTTACGTCAATTCTAATCAACATGAATTGCTTCATTTGCTGCTGAACTACCGGGTCAGAAAACGTGTACTTTTCGAATTCTTTACAGGCGACACACCAGTCGGCATAAAGGTCGACTAATACCGGTTTGTTTTGCTGTTTGGCGATAACCAACTGGGCTTTTAATTCACCCAGTGAGGTGACATCAATAAACCCGGAATGATCCTCAGCAATTCCCCCAACTTGTGGGGCGGCTACCGTCGGTTGAGTAAACCAGATTTGATGTATGGTGATGGCAGAGAAGAAAAACAGCGCCATTGCCATAAACCATACCGCCGTTTTGGCTTTGGCTGAGTTAAGCTGCTGATGTACATAATAAAGATAAGCACACAAGGTGAAGGACAGTACAGCGGCAGCGGTCATTGTGTAGCGGATATCGATGATACGGTCGAGTAAAATCAGCGGAACTGCCAGCAGTAAGAAGCCAAATACGGTTTTGATCGCATCCATCCAGGCACCTGCTTTAGGCAGTAATTTACCACCCGATGCGCCTAGTATTAACAATGGCAGACCCATACCAAGACTCAAGATGTATAGGGTAATACCACCGGTGAACAAGTCACCGCTTTTGGCTACGTATAATAATGCTCCTGATAATGGCGCTGTAGTACAAGGTGAGGCGATTAAACCCGACAGAGCACCCATCATAAATACACCACCAAAACTGCCTCCTTTTTGCTGGTTGCTGATGTTGTTTAAACGAGCTTGCCAGCTTTTAGGCAAACCAATTTCGTACCAGCCAAACATTGATAACGACAGTAAGACAAATAGCAGACTCAAGCTGATAAGGACTGAGGGGTGTTGAAAG